>JAZRWU010000324.1:0-16645 GCA_045599885.1 Bacteroidales bacterium
GAGATTTATGCCGATGATGTGAAATGCAGCCACGGCTCCGCGACAGGGCAGATGGACGAGAATGCTCTCTTCTATATGCGTCAGAGGGGCTTGGACGAAGAAGAAGCGAAAAGGCTTCTGAAGTTCGCTTTTACGGCGGATGTCGTTGACCGTATTCCGTTCAAACCCTTGCAAGACCGTGTGCGTATGCTGATTGGAAAGCGCTTCAAAGGCGAGCTTTCCAAATGTCACGAATGTAAAATCTGTCCATAATTATTGCGGTCATGAACTTCGATGTGCAGAAAATACGTCAGGATTTTCCGATTTTATCGGAAAAAGTTTACGGGAAACCTCTCGTATATTTTGACAATGCCGCTACGACTCAGAAGCCGTATCCTGTCATCCGTCAGATAGAGGAAGGTTATCGTCTGCACAACGCTAATGTCCATCGTGGAATACATTTTTTAAGCCAGCAGGCTACCGAAGCTCATGAAGCTGCCCGGGAGACGGTGCGCTCATTCATCCATGCCGCTTCTTCCGATGAAATCGTGTTTACGCGTGGAACGACGGAATCAATCAATCTGGTGGCGTTCTCTTATGGCGAGGCTTTTTGCCAAGAAGGTGACGAGATTCTTGTTTCGGTCATGGAGCATCATTCCAATATTGTTCCCTGGCAGATGTTGTGTCAGCGCAAGAAGATGAATCTGAAGGTCATTCCGATGAGCGACCGTGGAGAGATTCTCATGGATGAGTATCGGAAACTCTTGACCGACCGTGTCAAATTAGTGGCCGTCACGCATGTTTCCAATGTTCTGGGAACCATCAATCCCGTGGCTGAGATAATCGCAGAAGCTCATAGCCGTCATATTCCGGTCTTGGTTGACGGTGCTCAGTCTGTCGCTCATCAGAAAGTGGACGTGCAGGCTCTGGATGCCGACTTTTATGCTTTTTCCGCGCACAAAATCTACGGTCCTACCGGATTGGGAGTCTTATATGGAAAACGTCGTTGGCTGGAGGCGCTTCCGCCCTACCAAGGTGGAGGGGAAATGATAGAATCGGTTCATTTTGACCATACGGAATATAATGTCCTGCCGTATAAATTTGAGGCTGGAACGCCCGATTTCATCGGAACAACGGCGTTGGCTGAAGCTTTGAGATATATCACTCAAGTGGGTATGGACCATATTGCCGAATATGAGAAATCGCTTTTGGATTATGCTACGGAAAGGATAATTTCTTTGGGCGGCATCCGTATTTTGGGAGAATCTCCCGATAAAAGCGCTGTTTTGTCTTTTGTGATGGACGATGTTCATCCGTATGATTTAGGAACTCTGCTTGATCATTTGGGTTTTGCCATCCGGACCGGACATCATTGTGCGCAACCTTTGTTGGAACGTTTGGGATGGCAGGTTTGCGCGCGTGCTTCTTTTTCTTTTTATAATACTTTTGACGAGGCAGATGCTTTTGCGGAGGCTGTTGTCAGAATAAGAAAGATGTTTTAATATGCAGACAATCAACGAAGTACAGGACGATATCATCGCTTCTTTCTCGGAATTGGATGATTGGATGGACAAGTATCAGTTGCTTATTGATATGGGCAACGATCTCAAGCCTCTGGATGAGCAATACAAAAAGCCTCAGTATTTGATTGATGGGTGTCAGAGTCGTGTGTGGGTCTATGCTGAATACGATAGGGTAACTGGCAGAATCCGTTTTGAGGCCGAGAGCGATACGGTGATTATCAAAGGTCTGGTGTATCTTCTCTTGCGCGTCTTCAACCAAAGGACACCAAGTGAGATTCTCAGTACCGACTTGTATTTTATCGAACAGATAGGCCTCAAGGAACATCTGTCACCCACCCGCTCCAATGGTTTGCTGTCGATTGTCCGTCAGATGCAAAATTATGCTTTAGTGTTCAAGAATTTATAACATGCGGAAACTTCATATCATCACACCTGTCAAAGATGCGGTTGCGTCAACTGAGAAGACGATTCGCTCTGTCTTGTCATCCCAATTGTCCTGTCCGTATTCCTATATTGTGTATAATGATTTTTCCACACCTGAGAATACGCTAAAACTAAAGGATTTGTCCGATGAATGCGGATTCAGATTGGTGAATCTGTCGGATTTGACCGATCACCCCTCGCCGAATTATCTGATGGTGTTGCAGAGAGCCCAACGGGAGGCTTTGGCCGAAGGTGCTGATCTTGTGATTGTCGAGTCGGACGTGGAAGTCGCCCCCGACACGCTTCAGTCTATGGCGGACGGCTTGGACGGGTGTCGCGATTGTGGCATCGCCTCCGCGGTTACTGTCGATGAAAACGGAGAAATCAATTATCCCTATGAATTTGCTGTCAGTCTGCCCCGTACCATTCAGGCCTGCCGTAAGCATTTGAGTTTCTGTTGTGCCCTTCTGACGCAATCATTTTTACGTTCTTTCGATTTCCATCATCTCGATGCCGACAAGAATTGGTTCGATGTGAGCATCTCGCATAAATCGATATCGCTTGGTTTTACCAATTATCTGTTTGTCAATCTGCCGGTTATTCATCGGCCACATAGCAGCCGGCCTTGGAAGCTTTTGAAATATCAGCATCCATTGAAGTATTATTGGCTGAAAATCAGGAACGGTTTGGATAAAATATAAGAAGCTGTGTAAATGAATCCATTGGTTTCGGTTATCATCCCGGTGTACAATATGGAGTCATTTCTTGCAGAAACGCTCCAATCGGTATTGAATTTGGATTATCCTAATCTGGAGGTCATTCTTGTGGATGACGGATCCAAAGATTCTTCGTTGTCGGTTGCCGAATCATTTGCTTCCCGCGACGGACGTATAAAAATCTTCAGTCAGGCAAACACAGGAGTCTGCAAAGCCAGAAATCTGGCCATTGCCAGGGCATCCGGAGAGTTCATCCTTCCGGTCGATGCCGATGATCTGATAGAGCCGGATTATATTTCCAAGGCGGTGCCTCATTTTAGCGATGAGGAGGTGAAAGTTGTCCTTTCCAACGCGGATTTTTTTGGAGATAGCATGGGAAAATGGACATTGCCTCCTTTCGATTTGCATCTATTGGCGCATAGAAATATGCTTCCTGCTACGGCTATGTACCGTAAAAGTGATTGGGAACGTGTAGGCGGCTATTGTGAGGAAATTATCGCTCGTGAGGATTGGGATTTTTGGATTTCCCTGTTGAAAGAAGGCGGGAAGGTGGTCCGTCTTCCGGAAGTGTTGCTTCATTACCGTATCCGTCCCCATTCAAAACGGATTGAAGACCGCCGATGGAAACGGCATGTGATTGATGTGTTGAATGAGCGCCATCCGGAATTTTTCATGAGGGAATTGGGTGGGCCTCTTCATTACCGCAGGAGTTGGTCGGTCGTTTTGAACAGAATTCACCACTTCTTCCATCCGAAACGGATTCAGCTCCATCCCGACTATGTGGATATGTACGATTTCGTTCAGATGATACCTGCCTATTTTCGCTTGGGGAAGGGAAAACTTTTGTATAAAGGCCGCAACGAACTCCGGGAGTTTGATGTGAACGGGACCAAAATGATTGTCAAATCATTTGCCAGACCCAATTGGATCAATAAAATCGCGTATGCTTTTTTCCGCCCTTCCAAAGCCAGACGGTCGTTTGAATATGCCATATTGCTGACACGTAGGGGAATAGGGACTCCTTGTCCGGTCGGATACTGTACCTGCAAGAAGGGCTTGCTGTTTTCCGACAGTTATTATGTGAGTTTGAAATCGTCTTGCCCCTACACCTATCGTCATTTTGCCGATCCGGAATTTACGGAGCATCTTTCTTTGGGAGACCGCCGCCGGATTCTGGAAGCGATTGCCGACACGACGGCGCAATTGCACGACGCCGGCTATTATCACAAGGATTATTCTGCGGGTAATATACTTTTTGATTTGCCCGCCGATAACAACGCCAGGATTCCAGTGGAAATTGTGGATTTGAACCGTATACGTTTCGGCCCGGTGAACGAGGAGAAAGGCTGCCGCAACTTCGACAGATTGCCGGGCAGTGATGAGATGGCGGAAATCATCTCGGAGCGGTATGCGCAGCGGCGCGGTTTTTCAAAATCGAAATGCCGGAAATGGATAGCCAGAGCGATGAAATCGACCAAAATCTGGCTTGCCGCCTCCATGTTGCTGTTGTCCCAAAGTTTGACGGCGGTGGTCGCCTATCCCGGGCCCTTCGAGGTAAGACAGAAAGATGGAACGGTAATGCAGATTCGGATTGTCGGAGACGAGTTTTTCCACTATGCGGTGGATATGTCCGGCAATCTGGTTGAAAAAGGTCCGGACGGTTTTTATCATTATGCTGAAATGATGTCGGATGGAAGTGTTTCTGTCTCGTCCCGGCAGATGACCTCCGACCGTCCTATGATGAATGGACTTTCGCTTCCGGTCGGATTGATTGAGCGTGCCAATGCGCTGCGGTCAGAAGAGAAGTCGAGGTTGCGTCAGATAAGCACATCGGTTTTCAGTTTGGCTCCTTTGGATAATACGGATACTTCTTCGGTTGTCATAGAAGATCCTGAAGAACAGACGGTTCCGATGACCTGGCGCGATTCGGTGGATGCGGATTGCACGCATCGCAGTCTGGTGATATTGGTCAATTTTTCGGATGTGAGATTTGTGGTGAAGAATCCGCAGGACGCTTTTGACAGTATGCTCAATAAGTCAGGCTATTCTTACCGGAATGCCACCGGATCGGCAAGAGACTATTTTATGGATAATTCTCATGGCCTGTACCGGCCGGCGTTCGATGTCTATGGTCCTTTTGATTTGCCTAAGACAATGGCTGAATATGGAGCCAATGAGGCCGGTGTCGATATTGACCGTCCGGGTTTTGCGGCGGATGCTGTCGCGGCCGCGTATGCCGGAGGCGTGGATTTTTCCAAATACGACGCAGACCACAACGGCATTTTGGATAATCTGTTTATATTTTATGCCGGATACAGCGAGGCTGAGGGTGGTCATCCCAACAGTATCTGGCCGTATTCTTCCTCGTTGGCGTCTATGAACATCAGCTATCAGGGGGTAAAAATCACAGATTATGCCTGTTCAGCGGAATTGCGTGGCTATTCAGGTCAGAATATGGCGGGAATAGGAGTATTCTGTCATGAGCATAGCCATACTCTTGGCCTGCCCGACTTGTACGATACCGATTATTCTGCTTCTGGAGGCGAGTCTTTGGCTTTGGGGACTACCAGTCTCATGTCTTCGGGCACCTATAACAACGACACCCATACGCCTCCCCATTTCAATGCGGAAGAATTGTCCATATTGGGCTGGCTTGATCCTATCCCTTTGACGGATGGCCATCTGGAACTTCCGTCTATTGAGTCGAATGTGGCTTATCGTTTTGATACGGACAACAGTGGTGAATATTTCATTTTTGAGAACCGTCAGCAGAAAGGCTGGGATGCCTATATTCCCGGGCATGGCTTGTTGATTTATCACGTGGACCGTTCAACTTCGGTTGTTTTCAACGGTATGTCGGCCATGTATTTGTGGGCGAAAGGCGGAATCAACAATTATCCGGCTCATGAGTGCATGGATTTGCTGGAAGCGGACGGACAGACGACAGCGGGAGGCTTTTTCCCGGGTAAGAATTCTGAATATCAAACATTTTCGTATCAGACAAAACCATCATTCAGGTCTTGGAGTGGTATTCAGTCTCCCTATTGCCTGACCAACATCACAGAAACGGACGGTGTTATTTCGACCGATGTTGTATATGTGCCTGTGGTTTCCAAAGTGAGCGGTTATGTGCGCGATGAGGTGTCGCAGGCAGGCTTGCCTCAGGTGGCGATAACCATCACCCATCTTACGACCGGAAAAGTGTACACCGCTATCACCAATTCTCGCGGCTATTATGAGATAGATCTCCCGATTGGCCGGTACCGTTTTTCTTCAAAATCAGCCAATTATAAAACCAACAACGTTGTGGTGGTCTTGACTGATATTCCATTGACCAATCATATCAGACTTGTCCGTCAGCCGTGCGTAGAGCATCACACCTATAAGAACATTCATATCTGTGCCTCAGAGTTCCCGTTTATGTATGAGGGTTCTCTGTTCACCGAACCTGGAGAATACGATTTCCATTATCAGGTTCCGCCCTTTGATTGTGACAGCACGCATACTTTGGTGCTTACGGCGACATATCTGGACACTTCCGTAATTCAGAACAAGCACATCCTGACCTTGGCAGATACGACCGCCTCGTGTCAATGGATGTATCTTAACGGGGAGGAGGGCTGGTTGGACATTGAGGGTGCGACAGAGCGTTCGTATGTGGCCGTGCGTAACGGACAATATGCCGCTTGGTTGACCAAGGATTCCTGTCATTCAATGTCTTCTGTCTGCCTTGTGGATTGTTTCTGCGAGAATTTGTTTGAGCAATTCGATACGATAACCGTTTGCGCCACGGAATTGCCGATTCTGTATAGAGATTCTGTTTTGGAGGCGGCGGGTGATTATCGGTTCCTGTATTACACTTCGCGTCTCAGATGTGACAGTACGTATTATCTTCATGTGATTGTCCCGGAGTTTGATATTACGGTGATTCAGACTGAAATGCTCCTTCAAAGTGCGGATTCATCGGCGGCTTATCAGTGGCTGTATAAGGACGGAGAGGGAGATTGGGTGGAGATTGCCGGTGCGACCGACAGCGTTTTCGCGGCAGAACATAACGGTCAATATGCTGTGCGTCTGACCAAAGCGCTTTGTTCGGTGATGTCGGAAGTATCCATAGTAGATTGCTTTTGCGGGAATCTGTTCACTCAGTACGATACGATGACGGTTTGCGCATCAGAATTGCCGTTGCTCTACCGCGATTCTGTGCTTGAGGCAGCAGGAGACTATGAATTCCATTATTACACCACCCGTTTGGGTTGCGACAGCATCTATTATCTGCATTTGGAGGTGACCAGTATGGATGTACGGGTTTCTCAAAACGGAAATATACTCACGAGTTTGGATTCCATGGCCTCCCATCAATGGTTGCAGGTTTTGGATGACGGCTCGTATATTATTCTGGAAGGAGCTGATTCCAAGGTGTTTACGGCATTCTCCAACGGACGGTACATCCTCCGGTTGGAATTGAATCAATGTCAGGCATATTCGGAAATCCTTCAAGTGGATAATATTTGTGAAGGACCATATTATTCATTTGATACTTTGAATATTGCCCAAAATGAACTTCCATTTGTCTATGGCGGCACTTTGATAGACTCGGAAGGTGATTATGAGTTGCATTTTGTGACGGAACCCTATCATTGTGACAGCACTTTGTTTCTGACGGTGCTCACTACCCAGATTGTCACTACGGTAAGTGTTAATGACAATATTCTGACGGCTAAAGAGAAGAATGCCCAATATCAATGGATGAAATACGACAGTGAAGGGCATCTCCGTCCCATTGAGGGAGCGACGGGACGGGTGTATGAAGCGCAAAGCAATGGCCGATATGTCCTGAAACTGACGGAAAACGGCTTTACAGACCGTTCGGATGTGTTGATTGTCAGTTGTTTCTGCACAGAGGCATATTATACATACGACACTTTGACTGTCAAAGACGGAGAACTTCCCGTCCAAGTGGAGGGGCGGTGGCTGAATGGACCTGGACGATACGATTTCGTTCATACGGGCCGGTTCGGATGTGACAGTATCCGGGTTCTGCAATTGAATGTCATTGATGGAATCCGTACTGCGGAGATGGAGTCCGCTTTTTCTGTCGCTCCCAATCCGACGGACGGTTGGCTTATTGTCCGGCATCCTGGAATGCAGGGGCGTATCGTGATTTGTGATGTGCTTGGTGTTGAGTTGAAGGAGTTTCCGGCTCCATCCGATCCAAGCACGATTGAATTGGACGTGCCTGCTGGCATGTACCTGGTTGTTTTTGAAAGCTCCGGAAAACGCTTTGTCCGCAGGGTCATTAAACAATGAAAACCGTTTTTTTAGATGCAGAAACTGTAGGCAAAGATGTTTCTTTGTCCGCTCTTGAAAGTTCAGGTCAGTTGGTGTGTTATGATGCCACACTCCCCGAAGACATCGTGTCGAGAATCAAAGATGCGGATGTCGTTATCAGCAATAAAGTTGTTATCGGTGAGATGGAAATGAGTGCCGCGCCCAATTTGAAATTGATATGTGTGGCGGCCACCGGGACCAACAATATCGACAAGGAAGCGGCTTCAAGGCATGGTATTGTAGTGCGTAATGTGGTCAATTATTCGACGGAGAGTGTCGCGCAGGTGACTTTCATGCAAATTCTGCAGCTGGTGGGCCATTCTTCCTATTTTGACCATTTCGTGAAGTCGGGATTATACAGTCGGAGTGCTTGTTTCACGAATGTTGTCCAGCCTTTTTTTGAACTGAAAGGTAAGAGACTTGGAATAATCGGACTTGGAAATATCGGGCAGAGAGTGGCGAAGCTGGCAAAGTCGTTTGGAATGGATGTGGTTTACCATCCGACTTCAGGGAAAGCTCACAGTGATGAATATCAGGCACTTCCGCTTGACGAACTCTTAAAGAGCTGTGATATTGTCAGTATTCATGCCCCTTTGAATGAATGTACGGAGCATTTGATTGATTATTCAAAATTGGCTCTGATGAAGCCGTCCGCCTATATTCTGAACATGGGGCGTGGCGGAATCATAGTTGAGGAGGATCTTGTCCGTGCCTTGAATGAAGACCTGGTGGCAGGTGCGGCGGTGGACGTATATACCAAAGAGCCCTTTGAGGCCAATCATCCTTATTCTGATATCAGGAATCCTGAAAAGATATTGTTCACGCCTCATATCGCATGGGCGAGTCTGGAAGCGAGAAAGGTTTTAATCGAAAAGACAGCCGAAAATATCAGACAATTCTTTTCTTCTTGCGGACAAACCAACGGATGACGATGAAACTGAGGACCAGAATGACGGCAATCAGAATACCGAATCCGATTTCGTGGCTGTATTGATAAACCGTGTCCATCAGTTGCTCTTTCGGCAGGAATCTGTGGAGATAGAATCCGAGATAGGCGAGAAATCCGTTCCATATACCAGCCCCAAGTGCGGTGAAGAGAATAAATTGGCCGAAGTTCATTCTGGCCAGCCCGGCCGGCAGTGAGATAAGTTGCCGGACCACGGGTATCAGGCGCCCAATCAGGGTGGAAATCACGCCGTGTTTAACGAAGAAATCCTCTGCTTTGGCCACTTTTTCTCCGTTAAGGAGCAAGGTATGTCCCCAGCGGCTGTCGGCGAATTTGTAGATAATCGGGCGTCCGACCCATAGAGCCAGAAAATAATTGAAGGTGGCACCCAGACACGCTCCGAAAGTGGCTGTCAGGATTACCAACCAGATATTCAATTCGCCGGCGGCGGCATTGTAAGCGGCAGGAGCGACGACGATTTCGGACGGGAATGGAATCAGAGAACTCTCAATGGCCATCAGCAGGGTGACAGTCCAGTAATTCAGATGATTCAGACACCATTGGATAAAACGGAACGACAGCATATCGGTTTATCAGTTTCCAAACCAACCGGCTCCGAGCAATTCGAAACAGACATGGATATTGTATTCCACTTTGATTTTTTCAAATTCCAATTCGGGAGCGCTGTCGAACGCAATGGCATCTTCCATCATGGCGCTACCATTGGCCTTGGCCCTCAGCATGGTCGGATAATAGACATTTTGAGTGTTCTCGCGGATATATAAAGCCTTTCCCACTTTCTGATCAATGGCTTCACAAAGCATTTCGGCTTTTTTCTTGGCATTCTGCACGGCTTTGATTTTCACCTCGTTCCGGATGGATTCTATGTTGGAATGGTCAATGTGGTCAATGTTCAGATTGGAAATGCCGATTGCCTCCAGTTGTTGGAATACGCGTCCGGCCAGCGTGGCGTTGTCAACTTTGAGGATATAATTTTTACTGGTTTTGATTTCAGAATTCTTGATCCAATAATGCTTGAAAGAGCTGCTGAAATCGGAAACGGAAAGATTCTCTTTGACATCAATCCCCAGTTTCTCAAGGACTTTGACCATTTCTACCTCTTGTTTCTCAACGGAATACTGTTTGTTTTTGGTATCGTTCTCGTTGATGACGATGCTGATGAAAATCTGGTCGGGTGTGACTTCTTGCTTGAACTCTCCGGTGACCTCGATGTACGGTCTGTTCAACCAATTGATTTCTTGTGCATGAACGGACGGGGAAGCTGCAAGGCAGGCGATGAGACACCATAAGGAGAAGGATAAATAACGCAGTTTCATTTTACTTCGGTTTGATTATGTTGGAAGACAGTTAAAAAATCGGAGGGAATATCGGATGAGAATTCCATAATTTTGTCGGTGATGGGATGATGGAAGCGGATTTGGCGTGCATGGAGGCACATACGCCCGATGGGATTGGTCTCGGCTCCATATTTGGCATCGCCCGCCACCGGATTGCCACGGTAGCTCATGTGGGTGCGGATCTGGTTTTTGCGTCCGGTCTCCAACTCCAGTTCCACGAGAGAATAGCGGGAATCGGTTTCCAATGTCTTATAATGGGTGATGGCACGCTTACCCTGCTGAGGCCGGCAGACATACATCGTCATGAGCTGCGGATCTTCGTCAATCCAAGTGTCGATGGTGCCTGATTTCGGATAGGGCCTGCCTTCCACTACGGCGATATACTGCCGGCTTATCACTATGTCGTGCCAATAGGTACGGAGGATATCGCGGACTCTCGAGGTTTTTGCGAAAAGAAGGATGCCGGAAGTGTCGCGGTCTATGCGGTGAACGACGTAAATCCTGTCTCCTTTCTTCTTGAAATTCATATAATTGTTGAGATATTCCTCTGCTGTTTCCCGTTTTTGGCTGGCATTCCCGACAGTAAGCAGGCCGGCTTCTTTGTAGGCGACAATCAACCAGGCATCTTCCCAGACAATCCTAAGACCGTCCGGCATTTTGAAGGAAGAGTTGTCATGCTTCCCGATTTTGACCACCTGACCGACAGAGAGCGTCTCATCAAGACGGCTGACGGTCTTTCCATCCACAGTGACAGCCCCGCTTTGAAGGAGTTTCTTGATGGATGATTTGCTTTTCCCCTGCATCACAGTGCCAAACAATTCCTCAAGAGTTTCATTTTTCCGGACAGTGTATGATGAGCCGGAAGAGGAAGAGTTTTGATAGGAACTGTCAATTCTCATTGCGACAACGTAAGCCGGTGGCAGATTAAATAATCATACAAGATTCCCGCAAAAGTAATTATTTTTTCATACTTTTGTCCGATTTTTGAGTAATACAAATTATTAGGGGTAAATCGCCCCTTGAGTTAAAACTATTTTTATGCAAGCTCCTTTTGTCAAGACAATTGACTTGGGTGACGGTCGTATCATCACCCTCGAAAACGGAAAGCTGGCCAAGCAGGCTGACGGTTCCGTTGTTGTCCGAATGAACAACATTATGTTGCTCGCCACTGTCTGCTCCGCTCAGGAGGCAGCCCCCGGTACGGACTTTATGCCCTTAACGGTTGAATACAAAGAAAAATTCGCTTCGTCCGGCCGCTTCCCCGGTGGTTTCACGAGACGCGAAGGCAAGGCCTCGGATTATGAAATCCTCACATCCCGTCTGGTTGACCGTGCTTTGCGTCCTCTTTTCCCGGATGATTATCATGCAGATACCATCGTAATGGTCACGCTTTTCTCCGCCGATGACAACTGTGACGGTGATATGCCCGATGCCTTGGCTGGTCTGGCCGCTTCCGCTGCTCTGGCCTGCTCTGATATACCTTTCAACGGCCCGATTTCCGAGGTCCGCGTAGCCCGCATCAACGGTGAGTTCAAAATCAATCCCACCTCGGCCGAATTGCGTGAGGCTGATATGGATATCATGGTCGGTGCCACTATCGAAAATATCATGATGGTGGAAGGCGAGATGCAGGAAGTTCAGGAAGCTGATCTGCTCGATGCTCTCAAGTTTGCCCATGAAGCCATCAAAGTCCAGTGCCAGGCCCAGATTGAACTCGCTGAAATGGCAGGAAAGACTGTCAAGCGCGTTTATTGCCATGAAGTCAATGACGAAGATCTCCGTAAGGATGTCCGTGAGAAGACATACGATAAAGCATACGCCTGTGCTGCTTCCTGCAATACCGACAAGCATTCGCGCGAGGCCAATTTCAAGGCCATCTGCGATGAATATCTTGCCACGATGACGGAAGAAGAGCAAGAGGAGAAGGCCGAAATGGTGGCCCGTTATTATCACGATGTGGAACGGGATGCCATGCGCCGTTGTGTCCTTGATGAGGGCAAACGTCTTGACGGCCGTACAACGACGGAGATCCGTCCTATCTGGTGCGAAGTCGATCCTCTTCCCGGATGTCACGGTTCTGCTATTTTCACCCGTGGTGAGACTCAGTCGCTCAGTTCGGTGACTCTCGGAACCAAGCAGGACGAGAAGATTATCGATGAGGTCCTGAATCAGACTTCCGAGCGCTTCCTGCTCCATTATAATTTCCCGCCTTTCTCAACAGGTGAGGCCCGCGCTCCCCGTGGTGTCGGACGTCGCGAGATCGGTCATGGTCATTTGGCATGGAGAGCTTTGAAAGCCATGCTTCCCAAGGATTATCCTTATGTGGTCCGAGTGGTTTCAGATATTCTTGAGTCGAACGGTTCTTCTTCTATGGCTACGGTATGTGCCGGCTGTCTGGCTCTTATGGATGCCGGTGTGGCTCTCAAGAAACCGGTTGCCGGTATCGCCATGGGTCTGATCAGCGAGAACAAGGGAACCAATTACAAAGTCCTTTCCGATATCCTCGGCGATGAAGATCATCTTGGTGATATGGACTTCAAGGTCACTGGAACGAGAGACGGTATCACGGCCACCCAGATGGATATCAAGGTGGATGGTCTGTCATACGAGATTTTGGCCAAGGCTCTGGCTCAGGCTAAAGAAGGCCGTCTCCACATTCTTGACAAGATTTGCGAAGTATTGCCCGCACCGCGTCCCGATCTCAAACCGAACGCTCCGCGTCTGGAAGTTATTTGGATTCCGAAAGAATTCATCGGTGCTGTCATTGGCCCTGGTGGTAAAATCATCCAAGGAATTCAGGAGGAAACGGGTGCTGTTATTTCCATCGAAGAAACGGAAGGTCAGGGTCGCGTGGAAATCGCTGCTTGCAACAAGGCTTGCATCGATGCCGCATTGGCCAAGGTTAATGCCATCGTCGCCATTCCCGAGCCGGGTAAGGTCTATAAAGGGAAAATCCGTTCCATCATGCCTTACGGTGCTTTCGTGGAATTCCTTCCCGGTAAAGACGGTTTGCTTCATATTTCAGAAATTGAATGGAAGCGTTTGGAGACAGTCGAAGAAGCCGGACTTAAGGAAGGTGATGAGATTGAGGTCAAATTGCTTGAGATTGATGCCAAGACCGGCAAGTTCAAACTTTCCCGCAAAGTGCTGCTTGAGAAGCCCGAAGGATATGTAGAACCGGCAGAACGCGAACGTCGTCCGCGTCCGGAACGTTCTGACAGAGGTGGCGAGAGGGGTGAGCGTCGTGACAATGGCCGTCGTGACAACAGCCATCGTGAGCATCGTAATGAGAATGCCAGCACGGAGGAATAATCCAGTGCCATACTGAATAAATGACGAGCCCCGGGATGTATTTCCCGGGGCTCGTTGTATCGTAGGGTGCCAATTAGGCAATGGATTCGATTATTCTGCCTTAGGGTTCCAACCAGCCAGAACGAAGGCCGGATCGCAGTAGGCCTTGATTAAAGCCGCATCTTTTTCGGCATCCAACTGACGTGAGTAAGGATGACGGCGGGAAACATCCACAAGATGGTCGGTATCCATATCGCGGGTGTTGAATTCGAGCATGGTGGCAGTAGGTTCGCCTATCGCGCTCCATCCCATCGGATTCAGATTCTTGACTTTACAGTTGATGACGACCACCTCAGCGTATGGATAAGCTGTGCCGTGATTGGTATTGCAACGTCCGTAATCCACCATTCGTTTGGTGTTGCTCGAGAAGGTGCATTCTACGAAGATGTCACCGTGATTGCCGGCCGTGTTGCGCACCCAGGTGAAAGGACCGCCGTCGTTGCGGAAATCGCAGTGATAGGCAAAGAGGCTTCCACGTCCCAAAATGGAATCGCCGCCGCCGTCCAGCTCGCAATCTTCCATATAGATGGTGCCGTTGGCCTGAAGAGCGTCCCCGGAACCGATAATGTGGACTCGGAATAATGAGATATGTCGGCCGTTCAACAGCAGTCCTTCTGCCTGTCCGAAGAGATCGGTGGCCACAGTCAGGTCGTTCATGACGATGTTGCTGCAGTTGTCAAGCATGAAAGCGGCTCTGCGCGAAGGGAAAGTGCCGGGCCATTCGTTGGTTTTGACCGTCAGAGGATGGGGATTGAACACCTCGTTGTTGGGGTAATGAATCTTGACAAGATCTTTGCCTGCACCGGTCAGAGTCACGTTACTCTTATTTCTCGCATAAACGATTTCTTCATAATCACCAGGTTGTATATAAATTACGACTGGCTTTTCACTGAAATCGGGGATAAAGTCAAGAGCGCCTTGAACCGTATTGAAATCGCCGTTGCCAGTACAGTCAACCACCAAAGTATCCGCATCGGCTTCGGGGGCCTGCACTTTTGTCGTGAATTTCCATGCCTTCTTCCCTTGAATGCCAGCGAACGAGCTGTCTGGAAGGTTCAGCACACCTTCATCCATCGTGACGAAATAACTGTGTCCGTATTCCAACATATTGTTGTGAGGATAAATGGTTGCTGTATTTCCGTGAACGATGACGGGATGAAAATGGAAAGCATCCGTAAAACCGCCGATAATAGTCAGTTGATAATCGCGGGATGTCGGTTCTGCTGTGCCTGAGGGTGTGCCGGCAAGCGTGTTTTTGTTGGTCGGCATATTATCCCGTGCGTAGTCGTAAGGGATTTTGGTGTAGTCGCATTCGGGACTGTACTTGCGGGATGCGGTCGGTCCGGCGGGAATGCTGAGATCGAGACTGTCAACAAGCGTCCCGTCGGCGGCATCAAAAATGCGGATCACGCCACTCTGCCCGACAGAGGGTTCTTGTCCAAAGGTGAGGACCAAGTGAGTGTCAGGATTGACGTTTTTGGCGCCATTGGACGGAAACAGCGTGCAGGCCACCTTGTCATTACACGAAAATAATGACAGAGATGCCGCCATCAATGCAAAAGAGAACATACGTGTATTCATTTTATGGAGTATTTGATATGCGGCAAATGTAAATAAAAAACACAGTCGTAGGAATAATATATACATTATCTTTTATATTTGCCGTGATAATCTTTTACACAGACAGATATGAGTACTCAGGAACACACGATTGTCTTTATGACGTTCAGCACTTTGGGAGAAGCTTCCATTGTCCAGGGCTTGTTGGAGGCGAATGAGATTCCGTGCTTTGTCAGCAATGTCAACAGCATTTTCACGCCGGGAATGTTTTTGGACAATTCCGCCGTTCAGCTTCACATTTTTGAACAGGATCTGGAACGCGCGACTCAGGTTTTGGAGAAGGCCGATCTACCCGATGATGAGGCGGATTGGGGCATAGATGAAGATATCCCCGAAGAATTCCGCGATGATGGGAAAGAAGAATAAAATGCGGAAATACAGCATTCAAACTTTTTTCAGCATAAGAGATTCCTTACCTGTTGATATTCGAATGATTAAGGATGGAAATTCGGATAAATCAATTTCTTGTGTCCCGTATACTTTGATATGACGGATGCATTGTCCTGACAAAGTATAGAACTGAACTTCGGCCGATTCGTTTGGATTGCTGACACTCAGGCGGTTGTTGCTGATGGTGGCTTTCAATCGACGATGATGTCCGCCATTATGCAGGTCAGTCGCCGCTTTGGGGGCCTTCGAGACAATTCCTAAAGTCCCATATTCATTGACTGAACGGACACGGTATTGGTCGGGATGGCCAATGAAGCGATAATGATTCTCCGTGACAAAAGCCTCAAATTTACCGTCTCTCAAAATCATATAACAGATGGCATAGTCATTGTCATTCCAATACAGCATGGAGTCGCGGAAGGTGACTTCGGGTGCTTCCAATTCGGAAACAATATAATCAGGACGCCAATTGTCAGTGCCGCGCATAGCGTGAGCCACTGTCATATCGTCCGCTTCCTCTTTGGTCAGGACTGATTTTGCCGTACAAGTCTGTTCGGGTTTGCTTTCGGTTCCACCAACCCAATACCATGTGTTGCGGTTTTTAAGATCCAGAGGCTTGCCGTCGGCATCCATGGTGTTGTATTCAGCAAACACCACAGGAAGCCCGCCCATATGATTGATCCAGCCTTTTGAACTGATGGAAATATCCTTCGAAATCGTTGTGTTGATCAAAGCACAACGCGGTTGATTGTGCCAGGGACGGCCAAATATGTTCTCAGTACGTTTTGTGCCGGGTTTGCTGGAGACGATATTACAATCACGGAAGACATAAGTCGGATCGTAGCCATGTCGTTCTGTGAGCCAAGGAGTTGGGTACCACAGTTGTCTTCCTAAGACCGCTTGGCCTCCGACTTCAACGCGGTTGATTGTGCCAGGGACGGCCAAATATGTTCTCAGTACGTTTTGTGCCGGGTTTGCTGGAGACGATATTACAATCACGGAAGACAT
>JAZRWU010000325.1:0-5034 GCA_045599885.1 Bacteroidales bacterium
CGTCCCTCGACCAAGATTTTCTACGCTCCGGCCGCCTCGCTCGAACGGGTTGTCTTCCGCACCGGTTCGCCGCGCCGTTTCCCCGATGCCGAAACGCCCGCTGACTGGCATGAAGATCTTGAAAACGCTTCGTCCATCGAAGCCAAGGAAGCCGTTTTCCGCGTTTACAGTCTTAAGACTTCCGCCCGATAACAGCATGGATTCCATTTCCCTATGAGAAAGAAACTCCGTTTTCTGCTGATTCCCTTGTGGCTGGGATTATCCTTCAGTGCGGCCGCACAACCCTCTGTCCGTTGGAAAGCCTCGGTGGAGGCTATAGGTGGCGAAATGTACCGTCTTGTGCTGACAGGTCGTGTGGCGGACGGTTATTATACCCATCCTCTCACGGCTCCCTATGGAGCGCCCGAGATTGAAATCGAAGGTGCGGAGAAAGTGGACGGGCCGACAGAAGAATACACTCCCTCGGATTATAAAGGGGAAACAGTCGTTATCGGAGACTATATTCTCAAACAGACGTTCAAGTCTCAGGACGGCAGCGTCAAAGGAATCGTGACCTGGCAGTCTTGTTCGGGTGATTTCTGTGGAATGCCGGAAGATTGGAAATTCGATATTCCGGCTTCGGAGTCCATGACGGAAACGGCCGCTGTCCCGGCCGGCAGGAACGGAAAATCTGGCGACCATTCTTTGTGGACTCTGATTTTGGAGGCCATACTGTGGGGTTTGGCCATGCTCCTGACGCCCTGTGTCTTCCCCATGGTGCCCATGACGGTCTCATATTTCATCAAAGGTTCTGAAAACAGGGCCCGTGGGCGCTTCCATGCTGCGATGTACGGCCTTTTCATCGTCCTGCTCTACACGGTTCCGATAGGCGTCATCATCGGATTGACATGGATGCTGGGCGGCGAATCGGTGACGGCGGACATTTTCAATTGGCTGGCCACGCATTGGATACCCAATCTCCTGTTCTTCCTTGTTTTTTTGGTGTTTGCCGCCTCATTCTTGGGGGCTTTTGAAATCACACTCCCTTCCCAGTGGGTCAATTCTTCGGATAAGAAAGCCGACAAGAAAGGTTTGGGTGGTGTTTTCTTCCTTGCCCTGACCTTGGTTCTGGTGTCTTTTTCCTGCACCGGTCCTATCGTAGGCACCGTTCTCATCCAATCGACTCGGGGTGAGTTTTGGATGCCTATGGTCACGATGCTGGCATTCTCCATCGCCTTTGCGCTTCCGTTCACCCTGCTCGCATTCTTCCCGTCCTTGCTGAAGAATATGCCGAAAAGTGGCGGATGGCTCAACAGTGTCAAGGTCGTTCTGGGATTCATTGAGGTGGCGCTGTCATTCAAGTTTCTCAGTATTGCCGACCAGACTTACCATTGGGGTATTTTGGACAGAGAAGTATATCTTGCCATTTGGATAGTGGTCTTTTCCCTTTTGGGCTTCTATCTCCTCGGCAAACTCCGTTTTGCCAACGACAGCCCGCTTGAGTTTATTTCCGTCAAACGTCTGGCTTTGGCGATAGCGGTATTCTCTTTTGTCGTTTATTTGATCCCGGGAATGTGGGGCGCTCCATTGAAAGCCTTGTCGGGTTATCTTCCTCCCATCGAGACTCAAGATTTTGTGCTCGGAGCATATCGCTCTTCCACTCCGTCCACAGAGCTGTCCAAGGCCCCTTCCATAAAGGGTGCGGTTCTCAAAATGCCTCACGGGCTGATGGCTTACGACAATATTGAGGATGCCCTGGAAGAGGCTGAGGCCAATGGGAAAAGGGTTTTTGTGGATATCACCGGCTACGGCTGTGTGAACTGCCGCGAAATGGAGACCCGTGTCTGGAGCCATCCGGAAGTCCTTTCGCTCCTTCGGGAGCATTACGTGATGGTGGCTTTGTACAACGACGACAAAACCAGACTGCCTGAAGACCGATGGCTCACTACGGAGGAAGGTCAGGTCCTCAAAGATGTCGGGCGCGTCAATTCCTACATCGCCCGCACGCGCTTCGGGGTGAATGCCCAGCCGAACTACGCCCTTCTCGATGCCTCCGGTCAGCTTTTGGCCCCCATCCGTGGCTACGACCTCAGCATCGAAGGCTTTATCGCTTTCCTGAAATCGGCACTGTAAAACTATTCTGACGATTCTGGTTTACCCCACCAGCTCATTGCCGACTTTGCGGGCGCGATCGGGCTTGTCGAGGTCTATGCCGCTGGCCAGGCCGATTTCGACCAGCAGGTTCCATCCGGCGCAGAGATAGACGTAGGGCTGGAAGTCGCCGGCGTCGGGCACGACGAGGGTCGGAAAGGCGGTGGGGCGGTTGGCGATGGCCACGACTTTGCAGCCGACTCCCTGCTCAAGCACTTCTTTGAATTTCCCGATTTCGGCTTCGATGGGGTCGATGACAAACACAATGTCGCAAGGTTTCATCACTTCCTCAATACCGTGAACGGCGTAGGTGCCTTCGAGGAAATCCGATTTGCGGCGGGTGATTTCATTGGTCTTGAGGGTGAGTTCCTCAGCGACACCGTCGTTGTAGCCGGAGAAATAGATGGTCTCGGCTTTCTTGACGTATTCCACGATGTCGGCGGGAATCTCCATCGTCAGAGCCTGTTCCAATTGGGCGGGCAGGGCAGCGAACGCCGCCGTCTTGTCTTCGCCTTTCAGATGCAGCAGGATGGATTCGTAAAACAGCGTCTGCTCAATCACCGATTTGGTGGCGGCGACAGCCTGTTCCCATCCGCAACCCAGAACGAAAGTCTGCCGGCATTTTTGGGAGAGCATCGTGCCATCGCAGGCGGTCAGGCCGAAAACATCTTTCTTGCCGCCTTCCGTCAGTTTTTGAGCCAACAGAATCACTTCTTTGGTGCGTCCGGAGTTGGAAGCGCAGAACACGCTGTAGTCCGACAGGTCGTATTCGTAGGATTGACGGGAACCGTCGGTCTGGATATTGAGGTCCAATCCCCATCTTTTGGCTTTGCGCATGGCGTTCTTGGCCGGGAAAATACGGCTGGAGCCTTCGCCGGTCAGATATAGTTTCTTGGAACGGGCAATGATGTCCGCCACTTCCTTGGTCTGTGCGGGATTGAAGTTGCGGACGGTCTCAACGGTGTCCATCATTTCCCTGACCAGGGCATACTGTGCATACTTGTTGTCTTTCAGATTCATAGGATAGTAAATTAATCTAATCGGGTGTGTAATGCCGAGATGTCGCGGTTGAACGCTTCGGTCTCCTGGCGTACTTGTTGGATGAAACTGTTCTCTTCGAGCGGACCTATGGCAGCCAGCATTTCCTGTCCGTTGCGGTAGGTGGCTTTACGGAAAGGATTGTCGTAGTCTTTCTTTCGGCTGAGATAAACCTGGTCGCAGACATATTGCTGCAATTCGACGGCCTTGTCGAGGATACGGCGCCATTGACCGTTGTCGATATGTTCTGTCTCGAGCAGGTAGCATAATGACAGATAGGCGTGACGCAGCTTGTCAAGCTCGTATTTGGCCCAAATCTCATCGTAGCGTTGATGTATGGCATCCCAGGAGTCCAACCGGCCTTCGCGTATGTCCTCGCAGAGCGTCTCAAGGTCGCTGATTTGCATCAACTGGCCGCCGAGATTGAACCAGGCTTTCTGACGACGGTCGCTCAGCAGTTCCGTCATCGAAGCGAAAGTGGCTTCGGGATGCTCCTGCATATATTTCATCACATTTTTGGCGGCATAATAGATCAGCATGTCACCATAAGCGTGATAAGCCTCATAGACTTTGAGAATCCGAACCTTGCGCTTGCTTTTCTCGATGTTCTCGCCGAAAATGTCGAGAGCGGCCACGATGTCCTTGCTTCCGTTGAGCAGTTCACGGCCTATTCTTCTCAATTCTTTAGGCTGATAATTCTCCGGATTTTGTCCGTCCTGGCGCAGGCTGGCTTGGGCGGTCCAGATTTCCAGCAGTTTGCGTCCGGAAATGACTTCTTCCATGCTGTCGGGGGCGAAGGTGTCAAACTCTATATGCTGGAATTTGCGTTTGCGTTTGTCGCGGTTCTGGTATTTCCAGGCATTCCGTGCCAAAGCATACATATTATACATCCACCAGAAGGCTGGCATGATTTCCAGCTCATTGGTGTGCACATTGTTGTTAATCAGAGCGAAAGGCAGGGGAATGTCCATTTCGGCCGGATAATCCGCCTTGCTGAGCAGCGTATAGGAAGCGAAACGGCAGGAATGTTTGACGCTGGAGCAGAGTCCGGGCCAGAAACCTCTTCCCGCCTGAATCTCGTTGTCGTTGGTGCGGCTGTTGTGGTTGCTGCCCATCGTGGCACCGGCGGCGATGTTGGTCTGACCCATCAGTACGGCAGCCACGAGGAAAGAATTGTTGTGATGCTGCTCATGTGCCGGAAAAATCAGGTTGTTGAGCACTTCACAGCAGGAAATCGTAGAATTGTCACCGAGGAAGGAATTGATGAGCCGGGCACCGTATTTCAAATTGGAATGGTTGCCCAGCACGAAGCGGACACCGATACAGGAATAGAAGATGTGACATCCGTAGCCCACGATGCCGTTGACCAGCACAACGCCTTCGCCGATTTGGGAAGGTTCTTCGGCCGAGGAGTTGATGGTGATGTTCTTGAGCTTGCTGGCTCCTTTGATGTAGCAGCAGTCTCCGATTTTGACATCTTTGATGATGGCGGAGTTCTTGATGACGCAGTCGGTGCCAACCGTGCCGTAATATCCCCGGCGGCTGTCGATGCGCTCCTGGGTGAGGCGCGACAGCTGCTCCTGCATGGGGGCATCGTCTATGAATTTGGCCATCAGGTAAGCATCGGCGGCAATCATTCCGTCAAAAGGATAGACGCGGCGGCAACCGGTCTCGTTCATCACGTCGAGCGAGATACGGACTTTGGGATCTTCCCCTTCTTTGATGACACCGTTGCCGAATTTGGCATGGTCGGTCACGCACATTTCCTGAAGGTTGAAAAGGATGCAGCGGTCACCGATGAGGTAGTGGGCCAGGTAATGGACATCGTGGATGGCAACGTAATCGCCTATGTCGCACGATACAATC
>JAZRWU010000326.1:0-12512 GCA_045599885.1 Bacteroidales bacterium
TAGAGATTCTCCCACCAGTCGGGCAGGCCGTCGTTGTCGCTGTCATAGTGATTGGGCCATTGCTCATGGCCGTAATTCTCGTATCCGCCGCAGTCGCGTTCGCTGTCAATCAGTCCGTAATTGCCGCTGACACTGCCCACATAATGATAGGTGCCGTTGAGCACTTCGTCAATGACGCGCAGGTCGTGGTCGTCTGTGACAGGCATATTGCAGCCGACATCACTGGTGACACTCTTGTAGGCATCACGGGCCGATTCGATTTTGGCGTAAGAGGGGAAGAAAGGCTGATCGACCCATTGCTTGTAGAAATTCCGGTCGAAATAGGCCTGACGTTCGCCGCTTGGATAACGTCCGTCTTCCTGATGATTTTCGTCGAAGACTCCCTCCATCACGTTGCCGGCGAAATAATAACGCTGTGTGTTGGTGCGTGAGGTGGGTTCATCGGCATTCAGCATGATGCGGGTGGCGTTATTCTGCAGGGTGGCAGGTCCGGGCTTGTAATAATTGTTGACAAAATTGACCTCGTGGGCACCGTTGTAGCAGGCATGGACGTTCCAGTTGTAAACCACCATATTGAAAATGTCCAGATGGCCTTTGTATTGTCCGTCACCGTCCAAACCGCCGGCCAGACTCCAGTTGCGTCCGGAATTGTGGGCCAGAAGGTTGTGATGGAAACTTCCGGCATCGCCGCTGATGCTTCCGGCATAACCGTGATCAAAGCCTTTCGGATAATTCTTATGTCCGGCAATACTCAGACATTCCGAAATCAAGGTGTGCTGCAGTGTGATGTTGCGGGCGTTGCGCGAACTGAAAGCTTCGTCGATACTCCAACCGATGGAGCAATGGTCGATGATGCCGTTGTTGACGCCGCCCATACCCAGACCGTCACCCGTCGGACCTGAGCCGAGGCGGACGCGGATGAAGCGGCAGATGTCATCATCGCGGAGGCCCATAGGCGAGGAACTGAAGCAGACACCTTTGCCTGGTGCACTCTGTCCGGCAATGGTCACGTCCTTATCGACTACCAGGCGGCTGTTGAGCCGGATAAGGCCGGAAACTTTGAACAGAATGGTGCGGGGACCGTCTCCCGAAGTGGCCGCAGCACGGAAACTGCCGGGACCGTCGTCGTTGAGGTTGGTCACATAGACCACCTTGCCGCCGCGTCCGCCATTGGCGAAACGTCCGTAACCTTCCGCTCCTTCAAAAGCAAGATGACGTGGACGGAACATCCAGACGGCACCCGGAGTGACTTCGCCGTTGGCTCCGACCTCATCCACACGCCAGAAATAAGTGTGGAGATTATCCACATCCTTGACTTCGTAGGAGGTCTGAGTCAGTTCGGCCGTGGGTCGGGTAGCGACGGCTACGGCATCCATATCGGTGCCGAAATAGAGAATGTGCTTTTTGACCTGATCGGAAGCGGCCTGCCAGCTCAGCATAACCGAACCGCCGTCGGCATCCGCATGACGGTCGAGGTCGGCGGGATATGGGTGGCTGGCCTGATCTTTCAGGTAGGGAAGATCCAGCATGAATCCGTTAAGCACTACGGAAGAACGGTTGCCTTCGCTCTCGAAACGGATAATCACGTCCTCGCCTGCTTTCTTGACTATGAACTCGAAACAGGCCATGCCGCAGTCGCAAGGTTCGGTCTCCCGGATGCTGGGCTGCACTTCTCCCACGGGCACCTCGTTGCAGAAAACTTTGACTGGCTGGGCGTTGGAGGAAAGCTCCTGCCAATAGTTGTGAAAAGTCTGAAGGCTGTGCGTGCCTTTGGACAGGCCGCTGATGACCAACGAAAGACTCTTGGAGGCAATCACGCCGTCGGCCGTCAGCCGGCAACTGGCCTTGTCGGATTGGATAAAGGCTTTGCTCCATCCCGTCTCGATACTTCCTTCCGATTTGAGAGAAAAAGTAATGCCATTCAGATGCAGATTCTGTCCGCGTTGTCCCATCTGTCCGGGCCACTTGCTGAAACCGGGTTCGAGAACTTCGGCGTCGGGACGTCCGCTGATACTGATATCCACTTTGGCGTTGGATGTTTTGTCCGCCGCGCAGGCGTTCATGGCCATAAGTGCGGTCAATGAACTCAGGATGATTCCTGCGAAAAGTTTACTGTTTGTTTTCATCTTTGTATATTCATCGTTACTGAATGTCCTATAGGGAGATAGCTCAATCGAAAATTTTGATGAAGCAGCGTTTCCGTTTGTTTTGGATATGATTATAGTTCTTCCAATGCTGGATGGCTTTCTGATTGTTCTCAAGCATGCCCGTCGTCTCGGCCGTCAGCATACCGTAGCGCGACATTTCTTTTTGAGCCGTGGCAATCAGCAGTCCGAGTACCCCTTTGTTCTGATATTCGGGATCCACACCCGTCAGGAAAAGGTCGATGACCTTGTTGTGCCGACGCGACCAGAGCAGCGAAAGAATCGAGCGGGGACCGAGTTTGCCGTTGGCGATTTGCATCGTGCGGGTGAGCGATGGCACCGGAACGACAAATCCGACCACTTTGTTGTCTTCGGTCAGGACCAGTTTGACGAAATCCGTGTTGATGACGGGGACATAATCGTCCAGAACAGCGTCTATCATGTCGTCGTCGAGCGGGACGAAAGAGAAAAGGTCGTAAAACGATTTGTTGAGCAGATGGAAAACATCGTGGCCGTATTGCCGCAATTCTTTCTTGGATTTGACGTGGACCACATGCAGTTTGTAGCGTTCTTCCACGACACTGGCCAGCCGGATGGCTTTTTCGGGCAGCTCTTTCTCAAGGAACAGCCGGAATTCTATCCAGTCGATGTGCTTGATATATCCCAGGCGCTCAAGATGTTTGTGATAGTAGGGCAGGTGATAGACCGAAGCTACGGAAGGCATCTGGTCGAAACCTTCAATCAGCATGGCCTGAGTGTCGAGATTGGAAAAACCGAGCGGTCCCATGATGCCGGTCATGCCTTTTTCCTTGGCCCAGTTCTCGGCGGTGGCGAACAGAGTGTCAACCACTTCCGCATCGTCAATGAACTCGCTGCGGGTGAAGCGGGCCAGTTTCTCCTGCGTTTTCTCTATGTAGGCATAATGGATGATGCCGCCGATGCGTCCTACGGTCCTGCCATCCCGTCGGGCAATCCAGAATTTGGCATCACAGAAATGGAAATAAGGATTTTCCGGACTGATGTTTTTGATCTCACCCTGAATGAGAGGCGGAACCCAGTAGGGATTGCCTTTGTACAGTTTGAAAGGAAGCATGACGAATTCCTTGCGCAATTCCGGTGTCGTGACTTCAATAATCTCAACCATAATCTCTTGATAATTTCCTGATAATGTCTGAATGAAGGCTTTCTCCCTTGGTCTGATATGAAAAGGGATCGGCCAAAAGTCCCCAAAGGTAATACTTGCTGTCAGAAGAAAAAAATATATCGGCCGATATCATCTCTCTCTGATTTTTTATAAAATATTGTCATTTGGTAAGTGTCAGATAAAACGATTTAGGATTATCTTTGCCAAATTATACGGATATTGGTTTATAACAGTTTAATTGTATATGGAAATGGAACAGAGACTTTTTAAAGGAATTATACCTCCGATGATTACTCCTTTGAAGGATATGGAGACATTGGATGTGGCCGGACTGGAACGCCTGGTCGAGCATGTCTTGGATGGTGGTGTGCACGGTCTGTTCGTTCTTGGTACGACCGGTGAGGCTCAGAGCTTGAGCTATAAACTGCGCTACGAAGTGATAGAGAGGACTTGCCGTCTGGTGAACGGACGCGTGCCGGTGTTGGTCGGCATTACGGACACTTCACTGACTGAAAGTGTCAAGATGGCCGAGAAAGCCGCTTCCTGTGGCGTCTCCGCCGTGGTTTCGGCGGCTCCTTATTATTTTACGCCCGCACAGCCGGAACTGATTGATTTCTATATGGAACTCGCAGAGCGTCTGCCTCTTCCGATGTTCCTCTACAATATGCCTTCGCATGTGAAAGTGATGATGGAGCCTTCTACGGTCCGGGCGATTGCCCAGCATCCTAATGTCATCGGACTCAAGGACAGTTCGGCCAATATGATTTATTTCCATACCTTGATTCAGCTGATGAAGGACCGTCCCGAATTCACCCTGCTGATGGGACCGGAGGAATTGACCGGAGAAGCGGTGATGATGGGCGGACACGGTGGCGTGAACGGTGGTGCCAACATCTTCCCGAAACTCTATGTGGATATGTACAATGCGGCTGTGGCAAAAGACGTTGACCGTCTGAATGAACTGCAGGCCAGAATCATGCGTGTCTGCAACACTATTTACAAAATCGGACGCAACGGCGGTTCCAGCTATCTCAAGGGAGTCAAGTGCAGTTGCTCGCTCTTGGGAATATGCAGCGATTATCTGGCGTTGCCATATCAGAGATTCGAGGCTCCCGAACGGCTCAAGGTCCGTCAGTATCTTGAGGATCTGGGTGCCGAAATCGTCTGCCCGTAATTCAAAACAGCTTCCAAGGAATGAAAACCGAAATCACAGCCCTCGATTATATTGTTTTCCTGGCGTTTCTGGCAGGAATTGTCCTTTTCGGCTGCTCCTTCTATTTCCGTGAACGTCGTGCCCGTTCGCAGAACACCGGACAGTTCACAGTGGCCAACAGCAGTATGCCGTCCTGGGTAGTCGGGATGTCGATATTCGCCACCTTTGTCAGCAGCATCAGCTTCTTGGGATATCCGGGTGAGGCCTACGCCAACAATTGGAATCCTTTTGTATTCAGCATTTCCATCCCTTTGGCCGCCTGGCTCGCCGCCAAACTGTTCGTTCCGCTTTACCGCAGTATGAACAGTGTGTCGGCCTATCACTATCTGGAAGTACGTTTCGGCTATTGGGCCAGGGCCTATGTGGCTGTCTGCTACCTTCTGACGCAATTGGCGCGTATGGGCTCGATTCTGTTCCTGCTCGCCATCCCGCTCAATTATATGTTGGGCTGGAGTGTCCCGGTGATTATCATCATCGTGGGTGTGGCGGTGTTGCTGTTTTCCTCCATGGGCGGCATCAAAGCGGTGGTCTGGACCGATGCCATTCAGGGTATTCTGCTGATAGTCGGAGCCTTGGCCTGTGCGATACTGCTTACCTGCAAGATTCCGGGCGGGCTTGGACAACTGATAGAAGTTGGACGTGATTGCGGCAAATTCTCGATGGGCAGCCTCAGCAGCAGCTTGACGGAGAAGACTTTCTGGGTGCTTTTGATTTATGGCCTGTTCACCAATCTGCAGAATTACGGCATCGACCAGAATTACATCCAACGTTATCTGACGGCCAAGGACGAAAAAGGAGCCAAAAATTCCACTTTGCTCGGAGGATTGCTCTATGTGCCTGTTTCATTGATGTTTGTCTATATCGGAACAGCTCTGTTCGTTTATTACGGGACGGCCGGCACTTTACCTGCGGACGTGGCTGGCGACAAAGTCTTTCCATATTTTATAGTGCATGGACTTCCTACCGGCGTGACGGGTCTGCTGATCGCTTCCATTATGGCGGCGGGTATGAGCACGGTCTCTACCAGCCTCAACAGCGCCTCTACGATTATCCTGACCGATTTCTACAAACATTTTCATCCGGAGGCTTCCGAGAAAAAAGGGATGAAGGTGCTTTATTCCAGCAGTGTGATATTAGGTGTCCTGGGTGTGATTGTCGCCATTCTGATGATGGGTGTAGACGGCGTGCTCGACACCTGGTGGAAACTCGCCTCCATTTTCAGCGGAGGAATGCTCGGCTTGTTCCTGCTCGGCTTCATCTGCCGCAAAGCGAGCCGTCCTGCGGCTTTGGCAGGAGTCGTGGTCGGACTTTTGGTCATCGTCTGGATGAGTCTCAGCCCTTATCTCTTTACCGGAGCTTGGGAACCTTACCGTTGCCGGTGGAACGGCAATCTGACTATCGTGTTCGGTACAATGGCTATTTTCATCGTCGGTTTTATGGTCACCTGGCTTTGCAAATCCGGCCGCACTGAACCGCAAAAACAATGAATCAACAATTATTCAAAATATAAATAATAATGAAGACAATCAACAAATGGATGATGGCCCTTGCGGCTATGATTATCGTACTGCCGGCTTCGTTGCTGGCTCAGCAAAGTGATGAAGAATACCGGAAGGTGATTTACGGACGTTCCGAGAAAATCGTGGCGACACTGTCTATCGAAGACGAGGCGCTTTCCAAAGCTATGGTTGAACTGATTGCCACGCAATACATCGACCTGGGCGTCATCAACGACGGATTCGCCGCCAAACAGAAAGAAATCAAAGCTTCCGGAATGGATAAAGCCGCTCAGGAGGCTGCTCTCAACCTGGCTCAGCTCCAGCAGCGCAACGACTTGTCGGCCAAGCATTATTATTTTGTCGCCCAACTCGATGCCAACCTCACGCCTGAGCAGGTGGAATTGGTCAAGGACGGTATGACGATGGGTGTGTATCCTAAGACCTATCAGGCTCATCTTGAGATGATTCCGACTCTGAAGGAAGAAGAGAAAGCCTATATCCGCGCCGCTCTCAAGGAGGCTCGCGAATATGCGATGGACTGCTCCGATTCCAACGCCAAGCACGGTTGGTTCGGCAAATACAAAGGCCGTATCAACAATTATCTTTCCAAGCAGGGTTACAATCTGACCAAAGAACGCGAAGGTTGGAATCAGCGCATCAAAGAAGCCGAGGCTAAGAATAAATAGTGTGTCCGGAAAAATAAATTGAACTCACCAAAATGAAGCAGAATAGTCTTAGAAAAGCAGCGACGGCACTTTGTCTGTTGTCCTGTCTGTTCCCGGTGATGTCTCAGGCACCTCAAGGCCGCCGTATGATGGAAAGAGAACCTTCTTATTCCATCCACGACGGAAAAGTGGATTATACGACTGATGCCCGAGGCAACCGGATTCCCGATTTTTCGTACAGCGGTTACCGTGCGTCTGAGGAAGATATTCCCGAATTGCCGGTCAAAGCATACGTGGCTTGTCCTCAAGGTGACGCCACGGCTCAGATTCAAGGCGCTATCGATTATGTGTCCTCTCTTCCAGCCGATGCTTCCGGTTTCCGTGGAGCTGTATTGTTGGGCCCCGGCACTTTCCGTCTCGAAGGTGGTTTGAAAATCGCCGCATCCGGTGTCGTCCTTCGGGGCAGCGGTTGCTTTGGAGATAATATGACAGAAATATTGGCAGTGGGTGACGACCGTACCACCGTGCTCCGTATCGCCGGACGCAACGACCGCAAGCAACTTCCTTCTATTGAGATGACGGCTCCCGCTCCTACGGGAACGATGTTCATCATCGCCGCCAACCATCAGGTCAAAGAGGGCAGCGACATCCTCATCAAACGTTTGGGGACACTTGATTGGGCTGTCAACGAAATGGATATGTACGATTTCGGCGGCGAGAGCTCCTATATCGGCTGGCACGAGGGCGATGTGGATGTCTATTGGGACCGCAAGGTGACCCGCGTCTCGGGCGATACCTTGTTTCTCGATGCTCCGCTGACCTGTGAGATCCGTTTGGGCGAGGGCAGTTTCTGTCCTTATACTTGGGAAGGCCGTATCTATAATTCCGGTGTGGAGAATATCCGTTTCACTTCCACCTACGACGAACGTTATCCTTTGGATGAGAACCACCGTTGGGAAGCCGTCGAACTCGACAACATCATGGATGCCTGGGTGCGTCGGATGGAATTCCGTCATTTCGCTGGTTCGGCCGTCATCGCCACCGACCGCAGCCGCCGTGTCACGGTCGAGGATTGCAAGAGTCTTGAACCTGTCAGTGAAATCGCCGGTCAGCGTCGTTATTCCTTCTATACGATTGGCAGCCAGACACTTTTCCAGCGTCTGTACAGCGAATACGGAATGCACGATTTCGCCGTCGGCCGTCTGGCTCCCGGCCCCAATGCCTTTGTGCAGTGTTTTGCATACCGTCCCAATCATTTCAGCGGTTGTACCGAATCCTGGGCCACCGGTGTGCTTTTCGATTCGTTTGTATCGGAAGGTGGCGGCCTTTCGTTCGCCAACCGCGGTCAGGACGGTATGGGCGCCGGTTGGACAGCCGGCAACTGTATGATTTGGAACTGTACGGCCTCATTCCTGGCTATGCCTCAACCTCCGACGGCCTACAACTGGGCCAACGGCACCTGGGGCACCCGTTACGGCAACATCCGCTGGAGCGGTTCGGACGGTTATGCCAATCCTCAGGCTTTCTTCTATACACAACTTGCCCAGCGTTTGGGCCGCAATATGGACGAGCGTGCCGGCTGGATGCCTTTCGACACGCAATCCGCCAGCAATCCTCCGATTGACAAAGCTCAGGAATTCGTGGCGGAAGCCCGTCGTCCGGCTCTCACTATCCGTGAATGGATGGATACTCTGATGATTCAACGTCCTTTGGATGTCCGTCAGCCTTCGCGCAAAATGGCCAGTGTCTGGAAGAAATATGTGAAAGAACCGGTACATGTGGATTATCCCGCCACCCATCTGGAGCATGGCGTGCTGGTCCGCGACGGCAAAATTCTGACCGGCCGCAGTCAGGGTATCGTATGGTGGAACGGCTCCTTGCGTGACCGTTATCTCAAAGCCAATGCCCAGCCGCACATCACCCGTTGGGTACCCGGACGCGAGGGTACCGGCTATACCGACAATCTGGAAGACATGACCGATGCCATGGTGGCCCGTCATGTGTTGGCCACCGACCATCATTATGCTCTCTGGTACGAGCGCCGTCGTGACGACCACGAGCGCATCCGCCGTATGGACGGTTATGTCTGGGCACCGTTCTACGAACTTCCTTTTGCCCGCAGCAGTCAGGGAACGGCCTACGACGGTTTGAGTCAGTACGACCTGACCCGTTGGAACACCTGGTATTGGAATCGTCTTAAAACATACGCCGATCTGGCCGACCAAAAAGGTCTGTTGCTCTATCAGCAGCATTATTTCCAGCACAATATTCTGGAAGCCGGCGCCCATTATGCCGATTTCCCCTGGCGTACGGCCAACAATATCAATAACACCGGTTTCCCCGAACCTGTTCCTTTCGCGGGAGACAAGCGCGTGTATATGTCCGAACATTTCTATGATGTGGATCATCCCGTCCGTCGTGAACTTCACCGCAATTATATCCGTAAATGTCTCGACAATTTCGCCGACAACGGAAGCGTCGTTCATTTCATCAGCGCGGAATTCACCGGCCCCCTGCATTTCGTCCAGTTCTGGATTGATGTGATTGCCGAATGGGAGGCGGAGACCGGCAAAGATGCTTTGGTGGCTCTTTCATGCACCAAAGATGTCCAGGATGCCATTCTGGAGGATCCGGTACGTTCCAAAACCGTGGATATCATCGATATCCGCTATTGGAATCCAGGCCCCAACGGCACGTATTCTTCTCCTGTCGGCGGTTTGGCCATGGCTCCGCGTCAGTATGGACGTGTCCGTGGCGGGACGGTTCAATCGAAAGTGATGTCCGACATCAAGTTGACAGGTGATGCCGCATACGATGCCATCCACGACTATCGTACCCGTTATCCCGAAAAAGCGGTTATCTACAGCACCGGCGGTGATGCCTGGTCGTGCTTTATGGCGACGGCTTCGTGCTGCGGTCTTCCCGCCGGACTTCCGAACGCTTTCCTGAGAGAATCGTCTCAAATGGAAATTATTGACAATGAGAATAATCCAGTTCTCGGCAAGCCGGGCTTGGGCTATCTGGTCCGTGTCCGCCGCCAGTCGCAGGCCGTTCTCGACTTGACGGGTGACAAGACTACATATAAGGCCCGCTGGATAGACGAACGCAGCGGCAATCCCGCTTCGGACGAATTTGAGGTCAAGGGTGGTCAGATTGTCAAGGAAGAAGGCAACGGAGTTCTCTGGTTGTACCGATAAACGGAGGAGGAAATGACAATGAAACACAATACAAATACGATATATCGAAATGACAGCTTTCGTAGAACGCTTGCCGTGATTCTGCCGGATTTGGTGCTGTCGATGAACCCTTTTCAGGTTTCCGCTCAGAAAGAGAAGCCTGTGGCTCTGATTACCTCGGGGCGTGGTGAGGTCAATTATGTCAGTGACGCAAGGGGTAACCATATTCCTGATTATTCCTGGTGCGGATATCATCTCTCTGACCCTTCCAAAGAGATAGAGATGCCGGTCCGTGCGGTGGTGCTCTGCCCCGAAGGGGATGCGACGGCCGATATTCAGGCTGCGATAGATTATGTCTCAGCCTTGCCCGCCGACAAGAACGGCTTCCGTGGCGTTGTCCTTTTGGAACCGGGTTGTTTCAAGGTAGGGACTACGTTGTGGGTACGTCAGTCGGGCGTGGTGATCCGAGGCAGCGGTTTCGGTCCGGAAGGTACTGAAATCCTGGCCACGGTCAACGACAAGACTACGCTGCTGCGTTTTATCGGTCAGGATGACCGCCAAATGGGAGAGGCTCTCGATGTGACGGATGAAATCGTCCCGGTCGGTGCGATGCGGATTTGTGTCCCCGGTCACAAACTTAAAGTGGGAGACCGTTTTATTCTTCGCCAGAAAGCCATGCAGGTGCCTGTTCAGGACGGACGCCCCACTCAGAGAAGCCGTGCATTGCCTATCACCTTGCAGTGGGAACGCGAAGTGCGCCGCGTTGATGGAAAATATATAGAAATGGACGCTCCCGTCACCGTGGAGCTGTCTCAGGAATTCCGTCCTGCGGAAATCCTCAAACTCGATTGGCCCGGCCGTCTGTCGGAAGTCGGAATCGAGAATCTCCGTCTGACCAGTATTTACGATAAGGCTTATCCTAAAGACGAGAATCACTGCTGGATAGCCATTGCGATGGAAAATCTGCAGAACGCGCGCGTCCGTCGAGTTGAATTCCGCCATTTTGCCGGTTCAGCGGTCTTCGTGGCTCCGTCAGCCACCCGTTTGACCATAGAGGACTGCAAGAGTCTGGAACCTGTCAGTGAGATTGGTGCGGAACGCCGTTATTCTTTCTATATCAAGGGCAGTCAGTGTCTGGTTCAGCGCGTTCAGGCCGAAGGCGGTTATCATGACTTCGCGGTCGGAGCTGATGTCCACGGTCCGAACGCCTTTGTTCAGTGCTGGTCAATCAATCCATATTCGTTCAGCGGTTGTATTGCTTCCTGGTCGAGTGGTATTCTGTTTGATATCTGCTCTGTCAGCCACAATGCTTTGCGTATGGATGTGCCCAATCCTGCCAACCTGCTGGAAGGATGGACCACGACTGGCTCCACGTATTGGAATTCACAGGCCTCCATCATTTCCTGCTCCAAGCCCGATTTCGGTATGAACTGGGCTTTCGGTGCCTGGGGACAGTTCAACGGCCGTGGATATTGGTTCGGAAGCAACAATCATTCCTCGCCCTGGAGTCTCTTCTATACTCAGTTGCAGTCCCGTTTGGGCAAGCCGCATCCCGATGCCTCCAAGCTGATTCAGCTGACGGGTGGGGGAACCTCCACGTTCGAGGATGCCCGCTATCAGATTGCCGCCTCCCGCAAGCCTTTGGAAATGCTTTCCCATCGTATTGACACGCTGGCTGTCCAGTATCCGCTTGACGTCCAGTGCCCCTCCGCTTCGATGCGCTCTGTTTGGAAATCATTCCTTCCCGTTCAGGAAGCCAAGAAAAAAGCTCCCGCGCTTCAGGTCGTCAAGGGCGTGTTGGTCCGTGACGGTAAGATTGTCACCGGCAGCCGTCAGAATCCCGCATGGTGGAACGGCAGTCCTTCGACACCGGCCCGTACGAGTCCGCACATTGTCCGTTACGGCTTGGCCCCCGAAGGCTACGGCATCGTGGACGACCTTGACGTGATGACCGACGACATGCTCGCCCATGGATGCAAAGTGACCGATTTCAACTATGCTCTTTGGTACGAACGCCGTCGCGACGACCATACCCGTGTCGCCCGTATCGACGGTGAGGTCAGGACTCCTCTTTATGAGCTTCCTTTCGCCCGCAGCGGAGAAGGCAAGGCCTATGATGGCCTGAGCCTTTATGATTTGACCCGTTGGAACAACTGGTATTGGAACCGTTTGGGACAATATGCCGATTTGGCCGATCAAAAAGGACTGGTGTTGATTTATCAGCATTATTTCCAGCATAATATCCTTGAAGCCGGAGCCCATTGGGCCGATTCTCCCTGGCGTCCGGTCAACAATGTCAATGCGACGGATTTCCCGATTCCGACGCCCTATGCCGGCAACAAGCGTGTTTTCATGGCCGAGCATTTCTATGACGAGACGCATCCTGTCCGCCGTCCGCTCCATCAAGGCTATATCCGTCAGTGTATGGACAATTTCGCCGACAAAGGCAGTGTGATTCATTCCATCAGTGCCGAATTCTCCGGGCCGCTGCATTTCACGCAGTTCTGGGTGGATGAAGTCTCCGCATGGAAGAAGAGCCATCCGGCATCCACTTCGCTGGTGGCTTTGTCCGCTCCCAAAAATGTTCAGGATTCTATTCTGATGGATGCCCGGCGGGCCGCTGCCATCGATATCATCGACATCCGCTATTGGTACACCGATGGAAAGGGCC
>JAZRWU010000327.1:0-4700 GCA_045599885.1 Bacteroidales bacterium
ATCCTTTTGCGATGGCACCGCCCATATTTCCGGCGCCGATGATACCGATGGTCATAGCGATGATAATAATGATTTCAGAGTATCCACAAATTGCCGGGCTTCATCCATCGTGAGGCACAAAGGAGGAAGCAGGCGGATTACATTCGTTCCGCTGACCCCTGTGAATATGTGTTCTTGATACAACAGACGTTGCCTCAATTCTTTAATAGGCTCTTCGAATTCCAGACCGATCATCAGCCCCAAACCGCGCACGTCTTTGATTTGGGAAATCTGACGGCAGGCCTCCATCAGGTATTTCCCGACATGGGCGGCATTCTCGATAAGGTGTTCGTCTTCCAGGACATCCAAAACCGCCAAGGCAGCGGCGCAAGCCAGATGATTGCCTCCAAAAGTGGTACCGAGCATACTGTAAGAGGCCTGGAATTTGGGAGCTATCAACAATCCGCTCATTGGGAAGCCGTTGCCGATACCTTTGGCCACGGTGATGAGGTCAGGGCGGATGTCGGCATATTGATGGGCAAAGAATTTACCGCTGCGTCCATATCCGGATTGAATCTCGTCCAAAATCAGGACTGTCCCGGTCTCGTCACAAAGTTTACGCAGGCCTTGGAGAAATGACGGCTGAGGAATATGGATGCCGCCGACACCCATAATGCCTTCGATGATGACCGCGCAGATGTCTCCTTGTTCCAATACGGCTTTGGCAGCTTCCAAATCATTCAATGGAACAAACTGAACGTCAATGCCTTCGTTGATAGGCGCCACGATTTTCGGATTGTCCGTCACTCTCACAGCAGCCGAAGTCCGTCCGTGGAAAGCTTTCTTGAAAGCCAGCACTTTGCGCCTTCCCGTATGAAATGAAGCCAGTTTAAGGGCATTCTCGTTGGCTTCGGCACCGGAATTGACCAGAAACAGGCTGTAGTCTTCATAGCCACAGGCTTTTCCGAGTCTTTCAGCCAGTTGTCGCTGAAGTCCGTTGATTACGGAATTGGAATAGAATCCAAGCGTCGCAACCTGCTGAGAGATGCTTTCTACATAATGAGGATGGGCATGACCGATGGAAATGACGGCGTGTCCACCATACAGATCAAGATATTCCTGACCCTTGTCGTCCCAGACATGGCAAGCTTTTCCTTTGACGATATTGACGTCAAACAATGGATATACATCAAATAATTTCATCAGAAACCTATGTTTTTTAATTGGAGACCCGTCTTTTCGTCCAATCCGAACATCAGGTTCATATTTTGGACGGCCTGACCGGATGCTCCCTTCAGCAGGTTGTCTATAGTGGACAATATCAGCAGTTTGTCTCCGTGTTTCCCGACATGAATCAGAGCTTTGTTGGTGTTGACGACTTGTTTCATGTCAATATTGGAAGAGCAGACGTGGCTGAAGACGGCATCCTGATAATAGTCTTCGTACAGTTTTTGAGCCTCTTCCTCACTGAGCGGGCAGCGGGTATAGACCGAGGCGAAAATACCTCTGGCGAAATCACCGCGTATCGGGATGAAATTGACCGCTTTGTCGAAGCCGGGCTGCATAGAGGAAAGCGTGCGTCGGATTTCCAGAAGATGCTGATGTTCAAATGCTTTGTAAACAGATATATTGTCGTTGCGCCAACTGAAATGCGAGGTGGCCGAAGGTTTGACCCCGGCGCCGGTCGAGCCTGTGATGGCGTTGACATGAATCTCGTCTTCCAACAGCCCGGCATGGGCCAAAGGTAAGAGAGCCAGTTGGATGCAAGTGGCGAAGCAGCCCGGGTTGGCCAGTCGGTTGGCTGTCCGGATTTTCTCACGCTGACGTTCGGGAAGCCCATAGACAAATCCATCGCTCTCGTCGCGGTAATCCTGAGCCAAGTCGATGATTTTCAGATGACTGAAGACATCTGGACGCTTGAGTTCCTGAGCTTCGATGAACTTTCGGCTGTCTCCGTGTGCGGAGCAGAGGAACAGGACATCGATTTTGTCGAAAGGCAGCTGATCCGTGAAAATCAAATCGCAATCTCCGATCAGCCCGGCATGAACACTGCTCACAGGGTTCCCTGCATTGCTGCTGCTGTTGACAAATACGATTTCGGTCTGAGGATGGTTGACCAGAATGCGTATCAATTCACCGGCGGTATAACCGGCTCCACCGACAATTCCTACCCGGATCATTTTTCGACTCTTTTCTGGACGTTATAATAGATTTTCATCGGATTGCCCAGAATCTTGACAAATCCTTTCATATCATCGGCATTCCAAGCCTTGTTGACTTCTCCGTATTCGCCGAAATCAGTCTTCATCAGGTCGTAGTCGGTATCCACACCGACCAGAGTGTAGCAGCGGGGATGCAAGTCAATGTAAACCACACCGTTGACATTCTTTTGGGTGCTTTGCAGGAAAGCCTCCATGTCGCGCATGACAGGATCCAGATACTGGGCTTCGTGGAGGAACATTCCATACCAGGTGCCGATCTGATCTTTCCAATACTGCTGCCATTTGGTCAGCGTATGTTTTTCGAGCATTTTGTGCGCATTGATGATGAGAAGCGGGCCGGCGGCTTCGAATCCGACACGTCCTTTGATACCGATGATGGTGTCGCCGATATGCATATCGCGGCCGATTCCGTAGGCGGAACCGATTTCCTCCACCATACGGATGGCATCTACCTGATTCTCAAATCTCTGTCCATTGACTGCGGCGATTTCGCCTTCAACGAATTCAATGCTCAGACGTTCGCTCCCTTCTTTGGTGATTTGAGAGGGATAAGCCTCTTCCGGAAGGGTCTGATCGGATTTCAAAGTCTCTTTTCCACCGATAGAAGTGCCCCAAAGGCCTTTGTTGATGGAGTATTCCATTTTTTTGAAATCGGCTTCAAAACCATGTTCTTTGAGATAATTGATTTCGTATTCCCGGGTCAGGATCATGTCCCGGGTCGGAGTGATGATCTGAATCTCGGGTGCGAGAATCTGGAAAGTCAAATCGAAGCGGACCTGATCGTTGCCGGCGCCTGTGCTTCCGTGAGCCACATATTTGGCACCGATGGATTTGGCGTAATTGATGATGGCGATGGCCTGGAAAGTGCGTTCCGAACTGACAGAGATAGGATAGGTGCCATTTCGGAGAATATTGCCGAAAACCATGTATTTGATGCTCTTCTCATAATATTCTCTTGTAATGTCAAGCGTGGCATGCTTTACGGCTCCAAGTTGATAGGCTCTTTTTTCGATGTTGGCGAGTTCCTCATCGCTGAATCCGCCGGTATTGGCGATGGCGGTATATACATCGTAACCTTTTTCTTCGCTCAGATATTTGACACAGAACGACGTGTCCAAACCTCCGCTGAATGCCAGCACTACTTTCTCTTTCATATCTATTTTATAATTATGCAATGATTTTTATTTGTTCTCGTGTTCTTTGGGATCGTACAACATGGCCGTACACATACAGAAGCGACGGTTCTTTTCGCAAAGGATAGGATAATTCACACAACTTGAACAACCTTTCCAAAATGCTTCGTCGTCCGTCAGTTCGGCGAAGGTCACGGGACGGTATCCCAACTCGTAGTTGATTTTCATGACAGCAGCGCCTGTGGTCAGACCGAAAAGCTTGGCGTCCGGGAATTTCTCGCGCGACAGTTTGAAGGCGGTCTGTTTGATGCGTTTGGCCAAACCGTGTCCGCGGAATTTTTCCACAACAATCAACCCTGAATTGGCTACAAACTGCTTGTTTCCCCAGCTTTCGATATAGCAGAATCCCGCGAACTCATCGCCTTTCAAAGCAATGATGGCTTTGCCCTCAAGCATTTTCTGGGATACATATTCGGGTGAGCGTTTGGCAATGCCGGTCCCTCTGACTTTGGCGGCATCGGAAATCGTTTTCAGGATGGTGTCCACATAGTGCAGATGAGACTCACCCGCCACCATCACTTCAATTTCTTTTTCTTCCATATTTTGTTCAAAAATAACAGTGTCGCTCTTGATAGAAGAGCGAAACCGGAAAATTATATGTTTAATGTTAGAATTTCAGATAGGATTTTGATGAATTTTCTGCGGTCAAGCCCGTCTTTCGGAATGACAAGTATGGTGTCGTCACCGGCGATGGTGCCGAGTATGTTCTTGGAAGGATGACGGTCGATTTCGGCTGCGATACCACCGGCATAGGCGGGTTTCGTTTTGATGACAGCGAACTGGCCGCAAAAATCCATGGACAGATAACCGCTTGAGACAAACTGAGCATCGGGTGATTTGATACGTGCTGTTTTTCCAAGCGGAGAGGATTCTTCGGGAAGCACATATACATAACCGCCTTCATAGTCGGGCATTTTGGCAATTTTCAACTGCTTCAGGTCACGGGAAAGAGTGGCCTGTGTCAACGAATATCCTTCTTCTACAAGAAGTTGAAGTAACTCATCCTGACTTCCGATTTTACTTTCATGGACTATTTTGCGAATGCTCTTTAGTCGGTTCGTCTTATTTTTCATACTTGATAGGTGTGTGAATAAAAATGCAAATGCGGCTGCAAAGTTATGCAAAAATATTTACACCGGCAAAAAATATGCAGTAATTATTTTATAAAAAATGTATTTTTCACGCATAGGTGTATAAATACAAAGAACACCTCCAAGACAGAGATGTTCTTTGTGGTCGGAAAGTTGTCCAAGGCGGATTCGAACCACCACAGGCAGTACCAAAAACTGCAGTGCTACCATTACAC
>JAZRWU010000328.1:0-6295 GCA_045599885.1 Bacteroidales bacterium
AGCCGTCCATGCCGTAAGGTTCGTTGGTGATTTCACCTTCGCCGAGATAGGATTTGATGCAGCCATAGTTGTCGTCGGTCGAGATGCGGAAGAAGGAGAAATCGCCGGCCGTCGTCTTGCCCTTGACGGCGCCGAAAGTATTGATGGAGCCCAACTGACGGCCCAGCACGCCTAAGGTGCCGAGTTCGATATCGTTGTTGACAAAGCTCTTGGGGAAGTTTCCGCAATGGGTGCAGACACATTTGTTGCGTTCTTTGGCGAAATTGTTGTTCCAGTCGAGCAAAGCGGCGGGATTGCCCGATGCCAGACTCAGGACATACATCGAAACGGCTCCGGCGATATCCATCTCACAGGCACTCGGCATCAGTTTCTCGCTGAGCATACTCATCGTGACGCAAGCGGCGCAACCGTAATTCTGCTCAAGCGAATCCCAGCATTGAATGGCCGTGGCATCCACTTCGTTGGCTTCAATCCAGCGGTCAACGGCTACACCGAAGCGGGCCTGCAACTTGAGTTTTTCCTCGTAGCAGGAAGGAATTCTGGCGTATGCGTGGATGGATTCTATCTTGGCCTTGATTTCGTCGTCGCTGAGCTTGCGGGCGGCGGCCAGGATTTCGGACAAATCGACAGGAACGACCGTGATGCCGGAGCTCTGGAGAATCTTCTCGCTGGCGCGGACCGTCTGGAAGCCGCAGGGACGGGCTCCGATGGCACCGATGCGCGCATGACGCAAACCACCTACGATGCGGCAGACGGCGGCGAAATCCTTCAAGTCGGCGAGGAATTCCGGAGAATCGATGTCACAGGTATGCAGCGTCGTCAGGCTGTAGGGAATGTTGTATTGATAGAGGTTGTTGCAGACCGAAATCTTGCCGCAGAAAGCATCGCGGCGGCTGTCGAGATCCACCCGGTCGTTGCGGTCATCGCAAGCCTGAACCAGAATGGGCACATGAAGTTCGGCCAGATCGATGGCATTGATCACGCCGATTTCAAAACCGAAGTTGGGAAGACAGATGATGATGCCGTCGATGCGGTCACGGTTGGCGCGGAACAGATTGGCGCATTTGATACCGTCCTCGCGGGTTTCCATACTGCCTTGGGTAGGCGTCTGGTCTTCGTCGAGAATCACATAATCGTGGCCTTGCTCTTTGAGAATCTTCAACAGAGAAGCGCGGACGTCAACGGCCAGAGCCGAGTTGAAATAGTTGCGGGTTCCAATGATAAGCCCGAACGTCAGTTTTTGTTTGTATGCCATAAGTAAAATTAATTTGAATTTGCGTATAGAATCATCTGGAGCACAAAATCTCCAGCACGCAAATGTACAAAATAATCCAAGACACAGAAGCAGTTTGGCACGATTTATCGCAAAGAACTTTTCGGGACATCCGCTCCCCGTTTCCAATATAAAAAATTATTGAAAAAATTAAGAATCAACTACTTGCGTTTAAGCAGCGGAAGGAAAACCGGCAGGACGAAGACCAGGGCGATAAGCGAGAAGAGCAGGCCGCCGGTCGTGCCCACAGCGAAAGAGAACCAGAAATCGGCCTTGGCACCGTCCAGAAAGAACGGAATCAGTCCGAGCACCGTACTCAGCACGGTCAGGAAGACTGGAATGATTTTGTGATTGTAGGCCTTGCCGTACAGACGGATTCCCCGCTGACGTCTTCCCTCCTCCGACAACAGCGACGATATTCCGTCCTCGCGCCCGCGCAGGCTGTTGTATTCGCAGATGATGTAGATGCCCGAATTGACCACCAGGCCGCAGAGAAGCACCATCGAAGCGAAGCCTCCCGTCCCAAAGGGGATACCGCTCAGAAAGAAAGTCAGGAAAGTGCCGATAAAGGCCACCGGCACCAGCAGAATGATGGCAAAGGGCTGCACAAACGATTCAAACAGAATGGAGCAGATAAAAAAGACAATCACCACGATGAGCAGGAGAAGCCAATACTGCGTTCTTTCTTCATGGGGCGACCAGAGATGATTGTAATCGCTGCAGGAATAGCCCACGGGCAGCCATTGTCCGCATTCGTCCACCATCTGGTTGACAAAACGCAAGCGCGACTCGTATGAGCCTATGTAGTTGAAACACACATAGACAGTATATTGCTGATTCTCCCGGTTGATGGCCTTGCCGATTTTCCGCTGAGCGATGGGGCCCAATTCGGGAAAGAGAATCTGACGCGGTTCCTCGGCCGATATCATCCTTCCCGCATCCCCGGACGACAGCGTTCCAATGCCGTCCCGGACCGTCAGATGGGCGTTCTGCAGATGCCACAAATCGAAAGCGTCGCGCTGGGACGACACCAGCACGATATCGGAATGCGTCATGCCCTGGTCGAGACGGCCGATTTCGGTTTCGGTCAGCAGTTCGCGCAGGCTGTTGTATGCGGCTCGGACATCCAGGCCGTCGGCGGCAATTTTTTCCTTGTCGAAACGCACAAAAAGCTCATCGTTCACGTTGATGCTCCGGCTGTTTTCGACAATCAGATCCTGAACTCTCCGGTTTTGGGACATGCGTTCTTTGAGCCGTTGAGCATAAGCGTATAATTCATCATAATTGTAACCGCTCAGCACCATACAGTCGTTGCGCTGCGTCAGGTCAATGGAATTGCTGAAGCCCCGGGGACTCACGCCCGATGTGCTCCAATCGGCACCGCCGATATTCAGCAACTGTCCGATGACCTTGCTTTCCAGAGTGTATGGGAAAGAGCCGCTGCGATATTCCTCCTTGAATTCCACGACAATGGAAGCCTTGTTGGTAACCGTTGTCTCAAATCGTTTGATTTCCGGGAAGCCGGCCAGAAATTTTTCAATCTGTTCCACTTTCTCATTCAATTGCGAGACGTTTCCGCCCAAAGGCATCTTGCCTTGAATGAAAAGTTTCATCTCGCGTTCCGGCTCGGCGAAGCGGTTTTTATCCAAAGCCTTGGTAAACAGACGCATGGTTCCTCCGAATACCTTCTCGACCGGTTCCCGCCAAGTGCCGTCCCATTTTTCGGGAAGCAGTTGCAGAGGCAAGCCGAAAATCAAGACGAGACACAGCAGATACAGTCCTTTATGCCGCTGTGAGAAAAGCAGATAGCGTCCATACCAACGCGACCATCCCCGCACCAGACGGCTGTTTCTAACCTCCCTGAGACTGTGACGGGCATCATAATGCAGCCGGTCGCTCAATGCAGGGACAAAAAGCAGGGCCACCAGGAGAGCGACGCTCAGATTGACGATGATGATCCGTGCGAAATCATACAAGTCGTGCTGAACAGTATCCGGCATGAAAAAGACAATCACCAAAGAGCCAATCGTCGTGAGCAGCGCCGCCAAAATCGACATAAATGCCTTACGGTCATGGTAATAGCCATAATGATCGACCATCACGATAGAAGCGTCGATAATCATGCCGAAAGACACGGTGATTCCCGCCAACGAATAAATATGCAGACGGATGTCAAACAGATGATAACAGATGACGGCCGTCATCAGATTGGTCAGCAGCGTCAGGAAAATCAGCAGCAGATACTTCCAATGGCGGCTGGTCAGCCAGACAAAGCCGAGCAGGATAAGCAGCGAGAGCAAGGTCCGCCAGAGGAGTTTCTGCAATTCCGTCTGCATTTCCTCGGAAGCATCGCTGATTAAGGTCAGATAAATGCCTTCACGCAGCTGCGGTTTCAGACGCTGCACTTCGGCGCGGATACGTTCGGAAGCCGCAATCAGATTGGACCCGGCATCGACGGAAACCGTCATGTTGACGGTATTGAGACCGTTCACCCGGAAATAGCGGGAGGGCTGCCGGTCGCGATAAGTCCAAGTGGCCAAATGGTTGAGGTAGATAATCTTGCCATCCACTTCCCGAATGGGGATTTCTCCGATATCCTTATTGAAAGCCGCCGTGGAAAGCATCAGGGTGATACGTTCCAAAGAACCTTCTTCCGTGGGACGGTCCAAGTCGCCTACGAGATTGCTTTTGCCGATGAAGGTTTTCAGACCGTCGGCCACATCGCTCATTTTCAGTCCATAATTGGCCAGCAACAATGGGTCGCAGACAATCTCTATATACTGGGAAGTGCCGCCTGTCACCTGTATCTGTCTCACATCGGGTATAGCCTGCAGGAAAGGCAGCACCTGCTGTTCCATATACTCCCGGATGCGCTGCCCGTCCATATCGGCATGGATGCGGTAGGTCAGCAGCGTCTGGGTCTCGGGCTTCATCGTCTCTGTCTCCAACTCTCCTCCCGACAAATTCGGATAACTCACACCTTCGGGCAGTTTGTCGCTGAGTTGACGCAGAATAGCCGAGACTTCGAAACGCACCATCGGCACATTGGCTCCTTTTTTGAGTTGCATACGGACGCGCCCACTGCCCAACGAAGAGGAGGAACTGACCGATTCCACCTCACGCACAGCCATCAGAGCGCCCTCCAGACGGGAAGTCACCTGCTGTTCGACCACTTTCGGTGAAACGCCCGGCCAACTGAAACTGACATCCAGCCTGACACCTTCCCTGGAGGCGGGTTTGTCGGACATCTCCAAACGAGGCGTCAACGCCGCTCCCACCGTGAGCAGGATAGCCATCACCAAAAGAAGCGGAAATGAGGGTATCCTATCGAGAAATCCTTTCTTATCCGACATCAGTGAGCGAATGAAGTGGTTTTCGGTAAATCAGATAATAAAACAGAGGCACTACGAGCAGACTGACCAAAGTGCCCACCGCCATGCCGATAATCAGTGTCAGCGACAAGGGATACTGGAGAGCTGAGCCCATTCCGTTTCGGTAGAGGAAAGGAGCAATGGCCAGGATGGTGGTGAGCGATGTCATCACGATGGGATTGAGACGTCGCCGGCCCGCTTCATCAATGGCTGGACGGAGTGCCATGCCTTCACGCCGCAGCCGGTTGATGGTATCCACTTTCAGAATGCTGTCGTTGATGATGATACCGCTCATGACCACCATGCCAATCAGAGACATGATGTTGATGCTTTCGCCCAGCATCCACAAGCCGAGGAGCACGAAAAACAAGTCGATGACGATTTCCGACAGAATGATGAAAGGCTGGACAAGACTCTCAAACTGAGCCGCCAGGATAAAGAAGAGCAAGGCCACCGCCACCAGCAGAACTGTCAGCAGTTCCCTGACCAAGACGCGGGAACTGAAATAGCCTCCCTGCGCACTCAGCGTAAACCGTCCGTCCTGACGGGCCAGATCTTCGGCATACGCTAGGATTTCTCTCACTTGACGGTCGGAAGCCTGTAGGCTGAGCGGATAATAATCGCCTCCCCTGCCCGAATACAGATTCTTGAAATCCTCGCCCATAGAAGCCTTCAACAAATACGAGAGCGGCACTTCCAGGCCCTGGCTGCTGCGTATGGTCTGTTGCAGCAGAGCCTCACTCTGCATCCGGTCCTGCCCCAACGTGACAGGAAGACGGTAACTGCCTTTTCCGATGTAATACATGGCGCGGCTGTTGACCAATTCGCTCAGACGGTTGTACAGGGCGTTATACGTGATTCCGTAGTACGACAGCATTTCCACGTCCGCTTCGTAATGGATGTTGTCCTCGACGGAAATCGGCGGAAAAGTCACCTTCGGGAATTTTTCCGAGAGACAGGAAATGAAATACCTGACTTCATCGACCGAAGGACAACCGCCTTCCGCCTTTTGCAGACAAAGCGTCAAATCGGGTTTGCCGTTGGAAAAAATCAGGTCGAAAATGTTGCCGGACACTCCGAAGGACGCCACCGCCGAAGGATAATGTTCTTTCAGCCAGAGTCCGATACCCTTCTTGGCTTCGTTCAATTCGGACGCAGATGCCGATTTGAGGTAAAGGACGGCCTCGGAGGCGGTGGTTTCGCGCGTATGCGAGAGCAGAAAATCCTGAACACCGATCATCGAGGTGGAATGCTCCAGATGAGAGCGGACCGACGAAAGCATTTCATCGCAACGGCGGTCATTCTCTTCGACCGAAATGCCGGCGTTCCAATCGACCGTCAACAACGCATCGTTGTAGTCGATGCGCGGCATACTGCTTTTGGGCACGAGTCTGAAAAGGACGAAACAGGCGGCCAGGCAGCACACTGCCAGCAGGGATATCAGACGTGTATGTGCGAACACCCAGCGGTGGGCGGCTTCGTAAGGTTTTTCCATACTCAGCGGCCGGAAAGGTTTTCCCCTAAGACGGCTGGCCTCCAATGAGGATTTTTTCTTGAAAAAGAGATAAAAATACACCGGTATCACCAGCACCGAGACGAACAGCGAAGAAAACAGCGCCAAAGTCACGGCCATCGCCTGGTCGTAGAAGAG
>JAZRWU010000329.1:0-5460 GCA_045599885.1 Bacteroidales bacterium
TCCCGATTTGATTTTGATGGCCGTGATGTTGTCCTTGGCGGCCACCGCTTTGATTTTGGCCGCTTCTGTCCTGTTGGAAATCAAGGTGCCGGGAGCGCCAGGATCCATTGTGTTGAGCAGACGGACCGGTATTTGAGCCAATTTGGCGGGAAGAATGCAGGTCGGATGCAGAATCTTGGCACCGAAATACGCCAGCTCGGCCGCCTCGTCGAAGCTGAGGAAAGAAACCGGTTTGGTGTTGTCCACGATTCTCGGATCGTTGTTGTGCATACCGTCGATATCTGTCCAAATCTGGATTTCATCGGCTTGCACGGCCGCACCGATCAGTGAAGCGGAATAATCGCTGCCTCCTCGCGTCAGGTTGTCTATCTCGCCGTAGGCATTGCGGCAGATGAATCCCTGCGTGATATACAGTTCGGCATCGGGATGCTGTTCCAGCGTTTTATGAAGCTGGGTACGGATATATTCCGTGTCGGGCTCGGCGTTTTTATCAATGCGCATGAAATCCAATGCCGGCAACCACTCGGACTGAATGCCCTGCTCGTTGAGGTAATTGTTGAACATCTGGGTCGACAGCAGCTCGCCTTGAGCCACAATGGCTTTTTCCTCGAACAAGGTGAAAAGTTTGCGTGAAATCTCGCGGATATAGTCGAAATGATGTTTGACAATATCCATCGTCTTCTGTTTGTACTCTCTCGTGTCGTACAGTTCATCGATAATGCGGATGTATTTGAGCTCCAAGGCATTGATAAGCTCAGCCGCACCGTCGGTATTCTTTTTGTAGAGATAATCGGCGATTTCGAGCAGACTGTTGGTCGTTCCGGACATGGCCGACAGGACGATGATGTTTTTTTGACCGCCCTTGATGATGGCGGCTACATTCTTCATTCTTTGAGCGGAACCTACGGACGTTCCGCCGAATTTCATAACTTTCATATTGTCAATAATGGTGGATTCTATTTATTGTCTTCTTCCGTCAGGTGATGGTCTTCACACTTGAGCACCCGGCCGGGAAAACGTTCGGGGAAACTCATATTGTGCGTCGTCATCAGCACCGTGGTCCCTTCTTCCTGGATGCGGTGAAGTAATTGGACAATCTCATCACCGGTCTGAGGATCCAGGTTTCCGGTGGGTTCGTCGGCCAGAATGATTTCCGGACGGTTGAGCAGAGCTCTTGCGATGACGATACGCTGCTGCTCCCCACCCGAAAGCTCATGCGGCATTTTATAGCCTTTGCTGCCCATGCCGACCTGCGTCAGCACCTCGTCTATGCGTTCCTCGATTTCGTGACGGTTCTTCCAACCGGTTGAACGGAGCACAAACTTCAGGTTGTCGTGGATGGAACGGTCGGTCAGCAGTTTGAAATCCTGAAATACGATGCCCAACTGCCGCCGCAATGCCAGAATTGTTTTCGGCTTGAGCTTATTGAGGTCGTAGTCGAAAATACGGGCCCAGCCGTCCTGCCAGCCTTCCTCGCATTCACGGACGGGAATCTCGGCATACAGACTCTTGAACAGGGAGCTTTTGCCCGATCCGACCTTGCCGATGAGATACACGAAATCGCCGCGTCTCACATCGAAGCAGACGTTCTTGAGCACCACATAGTTGTCTATCAGGATATCAATGTGCTGGAACGAAATCAGGGCTTGTCCGATCATCCTTTATGTCTTTTTTTCAATTCTTTTCCCAAATCCTCCAGTCTATAGCCCTTGGAACTGAGCAATACGATAAGGTGATAAAGCAGGTCGGAAGCTTCGTAAAGGAAACGCTCATCGTTGCCGTCAACGGCTTCAATCACGGTTTCCACGGCTTCTTCACCCACTTTCTGAGCCATACGGTTGACACCGTCGCGGAAAAGAGATGTGGTATAGGAGCCCTCAGGCATCTCCTGGTACCGGCGGTCAATGAAATCCTGCAGGTAACGCAGGAACTCAAAATCATCGTAGCGCTCCATCGGATTTTCCTTGAGACTGGGATTGCTTTCGCCGAAGCAGGTGTCCCAACCCTTATGGCAGGCCGGTCCGAGCGGTTTGGCCTTGATCAGCAAAGTGTCGCTGTCGCAATCGCTCAGAATATTGACCACCTGCAGAAAATTACCGGAGGTTTCCCCTTTGGTCCAAAGACATTGGCGGCTGCGGCTGAAAAAGGTCACTTTGCCCGAACGGATGGTCTCGTCGAGCGATTCCTGATTCATAAAACCCAACATCAGGACTTTCCCGCTTTCGCTGTCCTGGATAATGGCCGGTACAAGACCGTTCATCTTTTCAAAATCCAAATTCATATTATATTGAATATCAATTATTTACAAAGAATCAACAGGTTGCGGTCTGACAATCACTCCCCGACTGCGAAGATACGATTTCAAATCGGATATTTGTATCTCTCCGAAGTGAAAAACACTGGCAGCCAGCGCGGCATCGGCTTTTCCTTTCGAAAAGACATCGTAGAAATCCTCCATCGAGCCGGCTCCTCCGCTGGCGATGACGGGAATATCAAGATGCTCGGATAGCATGGCGAGGGCTTCGTTGGCAAAACCCTTTTTCACGCCATCGTGGTTCATGCTGGTGAACAGAATCTCGCCGGCACCTCTGTCCTGCACTTCCAAGGCCCAGGGCAGCAGTTCCTTTTCCGTGGCGATGCGGCCGCCGTTGATATAGCATACCCAGCGTCCGTCCGGCTCCAGCTTGGCATCAATCGCAGCCACACACATCTGAGAACCGAAATTGGAGGCAATCTGGTTGATCAGTTCCGGATGCAGCAAAGCGGCGGAATTGACCGAAGCCTTGTCGGCACCGGCATTGAGCAGACGGTCAATGTCGTGGATGTCGTGGATGCCGCCTCCCACGGTGAAAGGGATGGAAATCCGTTCGGCCACCCGTTTGACCACTTCCGTAAAAGTATGACGTCCTTCTGCCGAGGCGGTGATATCGAGATACACCAATTCATCGGCTCCTTGCAGGCTGTAGGCCTCGCCCATTTCCACGGGGTCGCCCGCCTGACGCAGATTGACGAAATGGACTCCCTTGACGGTCTGTCCGTCCTTCACATCCAGACAAGGTACGATTCTTTTGGCTAACATATCAAATAGGGTTTCAAATCGTCCAATGAAATTCTTCCCTCATAGAGAGCTTTGCCGAAAATCACGGCAGGCAGGCCGGCTTGGCTCAAAGCGTCCAGATCGGCCACGGAAGAGACACCGCCGCTGGCAATCAGGAAGAGCGACGGGAAAAGCTCCAGAAGACGGCGATAAAGGGGCACCGAAGGACCTTGGAGCATACCGTCGCAGTCGATGTCGGTGCAGATTACTTTCGAGACCGCCGGAGTGTCCTCTTGCGGATGAAGATAGCCTTCGAGATAATCTTCTATGTGCCAAGCGGTATCTTCCGTCCAACCGTTGACCGAAATCATCCGGTTGCGGACATCGGCCCCCAATATGATGCGCTCACTGCCGTAGCGTTGGAGCCAGCTGCGGAACACTTCCGGCTGACGGACAGCGATGCTGCCTCCGGTCACCATCGTGGCACCACATTCGAAAGCAATCCGCAGGTCGTCGTCCGACTTGAGACCGCCCCCGAAATCAATGACCAGCGAGGTATGGGCGGAAATGCTTTCCAGCACTTTCCAATTGACTATATGAGCGGCTTTGGCTCCGTCCAGATCGACCAGATGCAGCCTTCTGATGCCGGCGCCTTCAAAGCGTTTCGCCACTTCGAGCGGTTGCGCGCTGTATTCCTTGCGGCTGCCGTAATCGCCTTTGGAAAGCCTGACGCATTTTCCTTCAATCAAATCGATGGCGGGTATTATCTCCATATCACAATTCTAGAAAATTCCGGAGAATGCGCTCTCCCACCCGGCTGCTTTTCTCAGGATGGAATTGTACCGCATAGAAATTATCCTGATGCAAGGCTGCGGAATACGGCAGGCCATATTGGCTTCGGGCGATGGTCCGGTCGCAGATTTCCGCATAGAAACTATGCACGTAATAGACATACTGATTCTCCATTTCGGGACTGAACAGCTCTGTCTGCAGGGAACAGATGGTGTTCCATCCCATTTGGGGCACTTTCAGACGGCCGCCGTCTTTCTGCAAAGAGGGAAAACGTCTGACTTCCGTATCGAAGATGCCGAGACAATCGACCTGTCCTTCTTCCGAATGACGGCACATCAGCTGAAGGCCGATGCAGATGCCCAGCACTGGCTGACGGAGGCTCCGGATAAGATGATCCAGCCCTTTCTCACGCAGATAAGCCATCGTAGTGGATGCCTCTCCGACTCCCGGAAACAATACTTTATCGGCTTGGTGCAGCAAGACAGGATCGTCCGTGACGACAGGCTCCACTCCGAGACGGTGCATCGCATTGACGACCGACAGCACGTTTCCGGCATTGTATTTAATGATGGCGACACTCATTTTTCAAAGTTTGTGCACAAAATTACGGCTTTGACGGCTAATAAACAAAATTGTATATTATTGTAAATTATATGTAAAATAAGCCTCTATTTGCTTTCTATAATCAAAAGGGATGATTATCTTTGCCGCTACTAAAAGGATTATGGTAAGAATTCAGGATAAATCGGAGTTGCGAGGACAATTGGTGATTTGCGACTTGTTGAGCGATAACGAGAACCGTCTGTTGCTCGATAGTCTTCAGATAGCCGAATTCCGTAAGAATCAGATTATTTATTCGGAGGGAGAAAAGCCCGATTTTGCGATGTGTCTGCTCAATGGCAAAGTCAAAGTGACCAAGTCGGGGGTGGGCAGCCGCAATCATATCGTGCGTATGGTCAAACCTTCGGGCTATTTCGCCTATCGCGGCTGCATCGCCGAAGAAAACCACTCCACCACTGCCTCTGCTTTCGAAGCTTGCCGTATTGCCCTGATTCCCGCACCTGTCCTTTTGCAGCTTATCCGTCAGAACAACGCTTTGGCCTGGTTTTTCATTCAGGCACTCGCCGTGGATCTGGGTGTTTCGGACTCCCGGCAGGTCAATCTGACTCAAAAGCATATCCGCGGCCGTCTGGCGGAGTCTCTGCTGCTGCTTCGAGACCATTACGGACTTGAATCCGACGGCGTGACCATCAACATTTACCTTTCTCGCGAGGATTTGGCCAATATGTCGAATATGACCACCTCCAATGCCATCCGCACATTATCCATGTTTGTCGAGGAGAAAGTCATCTCCATCGACGGAAGACGCATCAAAATCATAGATGAGGACCAGCTCAGCCGCATCAGCCGTCTGGGTTGAGATATATCCTTTCAAAGCAGGTTCCTGTTTTCGGGAGCAAAACTCCGGTCTTTGACTTCCAGACCCATTTCTGCTGCCTTCTCAAGCATGAAACCGTAGGCGGCATCGTAGTCGTTGGGGATGATTCCGTCGAGGATGGCGTCTTTGATATACGTTTTGAGATCGCCCACCGGACGGCTGGGGGTCAGACCGAAGATCCGCATGATCATAT
>JAZRWU010000330.1:0-1795 GCA_045599885.1 Bacteroidales bacterium
CAGCCGCCAGGCCGCATCCTTCTGGACATAAGCCTCAAAAAATCACTCAATATCAAGTGGTGGATTCCGTCGGATTGATGGACTTCCTCAGTCAGACGCTGTCCGGCCAGTCCCGTACGACGGTCAAGTCGCTTTTGAGTCATCAGCAAGTGATGGTCAACCGTCAGGTGATCCGCCAGTTCGACCATAAGCTTGAAAAGGGTGATGTGGTGGAAATCCATTGGGACAAGGGGCTTTCGATGTTGAGGCATCCTCATCTGCGTATCGTGTTTGAAGACCGTTATCTGATTGTGGCAGAGAAGGATGCAGGTCTGCTGTCTATCGCCACCGAGAAGGAGCGTGTCAAAACGGCTTATTCCATTCTTCACGATTATGTCAAGAAAAAATCTCCCGGCAACAAGATTTTCGTGGTGCATCGCCTCGACCGTGAGACTTCCGGGCTGCTGTTGTTCGCCAAGACGCCCGAGGTACAATCGCTGATGCAGGACAACTGGCGTTTCGCCGTGAATCAGCGTCGTTATGTGGCGGTGTTGGAAGGTGACCTCAGTAAGGCTGAAGGCGGAGGCAAGGGAACGGTCACTTCGTATTTACGTGAAAGCAAGGCTTATATTGTCTATTCCAGTCCCAATCCCGAAGACGGCGTCAAAGCGGTGACGCATTATAAGCTTTTGAAATCCAAGAATAATTACAGCCTGGTGGAGTTCCATCTCGACACGGGACGCAAGAATCAGATCCGCGTGCAGATGAACAGTCTCGGCTATCCGGTGGCGGGTGATTTGAAATACGGCGGTCACAAAACCCGCATGAACCGTATGGCGCTGCATGCCTGCGTGCTTTCGTTCACCCATCCCATGACCGGCGAAGCAATGCAGTTCGAAAGCAAGATTCCCGAAGATTTTCTGAAAATGGTGGAGTAGGGATGGCGGAGGAAATAATAATCACAACGCTATCAGGGCCACCAGTTTGTAGACGATAAATCCGATGGTTCCACTGACGGGTATGGTCAGAATCCAAGCCCAGAGCAGACTGATGGAAACACCCCAATGGACGGCGGAAAGGCGTTTGGTGGCACCGACACCCATAATGCTGCCGCTGATGACGTGAGTCGTGCTGACGGGAATTTTGAGCAGTTCCGTGAAGAACAGCGTGAAGGCACCGGCCGTCTGAGCGCAGAATCCTTCAACGGGGGTGATTTTGGTGATGCGGTTGCCCATGGTTTTCATGATTTTCCAACCTCCCGACATGGTTCCGATGGCGATGGCGGTGAAACAGCAAAGGGGCACCCAGTCCTGAATGTTGTGGATGTCGTCCAACTGCAGGAAAGGCGGAAGGTTGAGACCGGGTATCGAATTGACCGCAATCAGGGCAGTGGCGATGATACCGATTTCTTTTTGGGAGTCGTTGAGGCCGTGACCGATGCTCAGCATGGCCGATGAAACCAGCTGAAGGCGCTTGAACCAGACATCCGCTTTGTGGGGCTTGCTGTGTCTGGCGACGTGAAGCGTGATGGAAGTGATCAACAGACCTCCCAGCATACCGATGACCGGAGCTGCGAAGATGAATACGGCGATTTTGAGAATGATGGCACCGTGGACCGACTGGAAACCGGCGGCAGAGATGGCGGCACCGGCCAGACCTCCGATCAGCGTATGCGATGAAGAGGAGGGGATACCCAACAGCCAGGTGAGCAGGTTCCAGATAATGGCGGCAATCAGTCCGGAAAGGACGATAGGAAGCACGGACAGACCTTGAGACTGCACGTATTCAGCTTCGACTACTTTCGATACGGTGTCGG
>JAZRWU010000331.1:0-20828 GCA_045599885.1 Bacteroidales bacterium
CCCGCATCGTATGATGCGGGCCGGCCGCCACCCTTTCCTTGAGGACTGGCTTGCCGGCGGCATCGTAGTTCAGATAATGATAATAGCCGTCCGATCCACGGCTCAGCAGATTGCCTTGCTCATCGGTGCGGTAATGAAAAAACTCATCTCCGCAAATCCGGACCATAAGGCGGCTGCCATCCGGCTGAATCTGCTCCACGGGCCAGGGAACCGCCACTGTGGCGTCCGTTATCATAATGGAAGTCAGACACAGCACAAGCGCCAGCATCCTGCGTAGGACACTCCGAGCGGTGAGGAAGGAATTCCGATTATTATTCATAACTACTTCTCAGTAAATGGGATAAATGTTGTCCTTTTCGCTGACTTCCCAAAACGATGTCGTCAACGTGCCGATCTCGGAGACCGACTCGCCGGAAGTATTGAGAGCGTAAAGACAGAAGGAATATTCAGTATTGACTTGGAGATTCTCAATGAGAAAGATGAGGGAGCCGGATGGAGAGGTGGAAAGAAGGGTTTGGGAAAGATCGGAACCGATTCCATAACGGACGCCGGACTCATCCACTTTGCCGGACACCTCAGCCGTGACAGAGACGGTGCAAGGAGAGATCTCAGTCACCTGAAAATGGGAGATGGTGGCCGGCCTGGTGCAACCCAAGCCGAGGACGCTCACAAGTATCAATATATACAAATAATTGATTTTCATTATTTTATAACAATCTTTCGCTGTTGGAAGAAATAGAGACCAGATGGAAGATTCCCGATGGAATTGAGACCGGGATGAGTGGGGATATAACGGAACACACGACCATCCGAAGAGAAAAGCGGCAGTTTACGTTCGGAAGCATCCCCATAAAAACAGGGAATCCCATCTTGATAGAAGATTTGGAAAGACTCGGACGCCTCCTCGGACGGGTGGTCGGAAGCAAAGACGATGGGATAAAAAGCGGGAGCTTTGGAAGTCGTATGCATGACGGCAGAGAAAGGCTCGGCGCGCATACGTCCGGGATAGAAAAGGCTGCCGGGGTAATAGCCCTCTATTCCGGAATCGTAGGTATTCAACACATAATCGCTTGAAAGGCTCTCGCTCCACTCATACACGGGGGTCATGGAAAACGTGCCGGAACTGAGGGTATGACGTTGAGTGGTGGACTCTATCGCGGCTTGAGTCGCCATAAAATAAACGGAACCGTTGAGACGGTCGCCCTCCGCATAACAGTCGCTGTTGGGCAATGAAATGATATAGGGGATGTGGGCTTTGATGGAATGGGTGGAGACAAAACCTTTATCGCCCAATTGGGCCAACCAGAAATACGGCCCCCCGGAGGCGCTCCCGAAAGGATGAAGCTCATTCTGACCGAGTATGATTCTGTCAACATCGAAAGGAACGGAGAGGGTTTCCCAGCCTGCGGATACGTGTGGAAGGGTTTTCTGATCCATCCTGCGCGCATAATAGGCTGTATCGGCAAAGAATGGCTCCGGCGCACAGAAATCACTGAGCGGCGAGAGGAAAAGTTTTCCGATATGATGATCGCGCACGACCTGAACCGAGGCGTCGGAAACGGTGGTTTCCCCCTTCACATAAAGCAGACAGTTGGGATTGACACCCACGAAACTGTTTTCGGGGACAGCGGCCACGCTGTTCCAATCGACATAACAGAGATTGCGGCAACCTTTGAACAGATTATCGCCCACCATGGTGACATTGGCCGGGACTGTTACGGAACGTAATTCGTAGCACCCGCGGAACAAGCTGTCAGCCAATGCCTTGACCTCCAAAGTATCTCCATCGGATATCACATGGTCGGGGATTACGACATCCCCGGAATAAACATTCAAGGGATTGCGGAGCACGCGGAGGGTCCTGGCTTCCACAGATATGTACTGATAGCGTATTCCGTCAATCACAAAAGTGGCATTCCCGACCGGCACATCCAAGGCTTCGGAATAAGGAGAATAGACTTCTTCTTTGACACTGCGGACCCTGAAACGGTAATTGGACGAGGGCAGATTGTCAAACACCATGCCGGTTTCTTCAGTCGGAATATAAGTGTATTTCTGATGGATGGTCTGTGTGTCGGCCTGAGCTGTTTTTGGATTCACAGCCATGCGACAGACAGGACTGTCAAGTTCCTCTTCGTAATCAAAGCAGGTAAATACATCATCCACACAGACCCGGCCGCCATTCTGCACTAAAAAAGTGAAATAGGTATTGGTGGACAAAGGTCCCCATTCAGCATACCAGTTTTTCCACTCCGTCGAAGTGACTTGGATAGAAGCTCCATCCACATAATACTCATCGTCCGAATCATTGCCCATCATCAGATAAAGCACAAGGTCCGGGTCGTTTTCCGAAAACTTGCGGACAGAAAAGAGCAAGAATATATGACCCTCGCTTTGGGCGATATAAGGTGTGCACAGATAGGCTCTTTCATCCTCTCCCTTATCCGACGTCAAAACGGCGCAACCGTCCGAACTGCCCGAAACACGCTCTCCTTCCCAGCCAAGAGTGTCGGTATAGATATCCATAACCCTTGAAATATCCAAACACTCCGCCCGGCTCATACCGTCGAAACTTTCGTTGAGCAGCGTTTGCGGCTGCTCCTCCGGGAAAAGTTCCGAGTCTTCCATGCGGCGGACCTCCACCACATAAGCATCCGCTCCTTCCACCGGCGTCCACGACAAGCGGGTTCCCACGTTCCAAAGGCTGTCGGTCCCCAGATTCTCCGGAGCCGGCAAATCGACCTCATCCTCAGGCAATTGAACGAATACCAGACTGGAATAGCCCGACATACTGCCCTGCATGACGCAACGGACACGGTAGGCATACCATTCTCCTGCCTCAAGGCCGGTCACGACGCACTTGTAGCCCCTGACACTCAAGGTCTGCTGCAGGACTCCGTTCGTATTCCACCAAGTCACATCCGGAATGGTTCCTTCGGGCACATCCAAAATATGATAGACTTCCACTCCATAGGAAACGCTGCCGTAAACCATGGACCAAGAGGCCGTAAAAGCATAGGGTTTCCGCTGAATGACCTCGTTGGCTTTCGGAATCACGACATCGCCTTCCATAACCTTCAACGTAATGAGGCCGTCTTTTTCCTGAATGTCGTTCAGAGGCTTATGAAGATAATCGCCTGTATGCATCAAGGCGGCCGGGAGGGAGAAATCGCTCAGACTGGTATTGCCGGAAGTTCCCGGATATGGATCACCGGCGGCATCTTTCATCGTTTCCATACAGCTGTTGTCTGCCGGAACAATAGTCATGCCTTGGGGAAGATGGTTGTTCACATGGTTGTCATCCCAGCTTTTCTGATCGAAATCTATATGTGTCACCAACAGACCGTGACCGGGAAGATAGCTGTCCCAATTTTCCTTCTGCCGGTTTTCGATGACATAACATTCATCCGGATTTTCCTCATTGACAAGTCGATATGCCTTACCCCCCTCAGACAGCGGCTTGAGTTCCAAAGAGCTTTCCGTCTCTATGGTCTCTATCGTGGTCCATCCCAGACTTTCTTTTTCGAAAGCGGTATAGTTGCATGGAGTGAAACCGTTATTCAAATAGAGTCCTTGCGCCATCAGGCTCCAGTAATACATACCATAATTGCCGGTATAGTCCACATCGTAAGTATCCATCAGACCCAGTACATGGGAATATTCGTGACACATGGCCCCGATTCCATCCGTCTTCGGTTCTCCGCCCACCGATTGCAATTCGCAGGAAGTGGCATACGACCACAACCAGATTCCGTCCAGTTTAAGACCAAATAATGTGGAGGAATGAGGCCATATCTGATTTTCCTCACCGGTGTAGGATTCGCCTCCGCCGGCATAAATCACACAGATGAAATCGACCAGACCGTCGCCATCACCATCGTATTGGCGGTAGTTGACATCCGCATCGGCCATGCCGCACAATTCGTCCACCATCTCATGGGCATGAAGTTCCCTTCCCGAGGCATCGTTCTCCCCATAATACGACATAGGTTTGGAAAGCGTATAAGGCCCGAACACGTCAAACGAGGGTTTGAAAAGGCTGTCGGACTGAGCGATGAAATAGTCACGCACGCTGCCGAAGTTGCCGTTGTCCGAGAACCCGGACTCATTGAACTGACGCCGATAATAGGCATTGGCATCGTCGGAAGAGAATGTCACATCTTTGGTCTGAGCCAAGAGGACCAAGGCTTTACGTTCTCCTTTGACCGGTTTGACCGGATCTGCCTGGGCGCCACGCAACATAGGACGTCCGCCGTCAGACATTCGTTCCCGGCGGATGGCGGCCGGATTCACCAAAAGCTGTTCGGCTTGCTGCGCGGAGAGCCATTCTTTTTCGGGCTCCGTGCGCCCGTCAGGTTCATGGGCCAGGCGGTCGGAGGCTTCCCAAAGGTTATTCCCGTTACGCCGGGCATAATAGAAATGACGCTCGGCATCGGGACAGACCACCACATGGTCGCGGGTCTGAAAAAAATGGAAATACTCATCTCCGCAAAGAAACACTTCCAAAGTGCTTCCATCGGGCTGAACAACCCGGATAGGCTGATGAAAGGCCACATTGGCATATATGGAAGATATTCCGAAGAGCAACGCTATCAGCAGGCACAGCAGAAATCGGGAAGCGGTTTTCATATACGGGAAGGAGCAGATACTTCTAAAAGGACAAAAATACTGTTTTTCCACGATTTTCCCAGCCGTATGGACACAAAAAAGCCTCGGATTCTGACTGTGACATGAATCCGAGGCCTTTTCGTTTAGAAATTATCTGACCGACTTGACGCGCATTCCTTTGACAATCGGAGCTTTCATCACTTTTTCGGCAGCTTTCATAGAGAACGCATGGATTCCCGGAGCTCGAACTCTATAGTCTTCCGCCACATCCGCTTCCGGCTCTTCCTCCTCTTCTTCGGCAGGATACAGGAAAATCCGGCTGGGGATAAACGGATCCGCCAATTCCATATCCTCACCTTCGCCCGACATAAAGACAATGGCATCGGCAGCCGTTTCGTTGTAAGGATAATTGATGATGGCCAGCGAGCCGTCGGAGCAGAAACCGCCGACCAGCAGGGCATTTTCCACGATATCGTCCTCTTCCGTGCTGTATGGCAGGGCATAGACTTCGTATGAGTACGTCTCACCCGTCTCAGGATCTTCTTCTGTCAGTGAGCCGACTACCTGGGACTGGAAATACAGCAGGCCGGCGAAACTTTTCAGGACGATTTCATATCCTTCATCCGACAAGCCGGACAGGACATAATCACCATCCTCATTCACCGAAACCGAAGCTTCGACCGTCATCTCCTCATCATCGTACCAATTGAGGAAAGAGGCCAGATAATCGCCCGTGAACATGGACTCATTACCGCCGGCGACAATGACACCAAAACCTTCGCCAAGATCTGTCAGAGGTTCAGGCTCGGGTTCAGGCTCGGGAAGTTCTCCGGGATAACCTTTCACCCAAGTCCATTCCGCATATTCATAGTCATACAATACCAGTTCTCCTGCCTCCTCGTATGCGATCAGGGGATACAGGAAATAGGTATTGTACTCATTTTCAAAGGCGCAATCGTATTCTTCATCATAATAGTATCCAAAGAGCGCACCTTCGTCTTCCTCACCCATCAACTGCCAGACAGCGGCTGGAGCGACCGCATTGTAATTCTCGTCCAAAAGGAACTGATAATGATAACCTTCCTCGGCATAATCCGGTTCCAGGCAATACATCCAGTTGACCAGACGATAGAGATGATTCCCCTCTTCGTCTTCATATTCCTTGGCTTCTTCGATGGGTACGATGGCTTCGGTACCTGACCAATCGGTGTACATCGTGACTTCACCGGCTGACACCCAGGTGTATTCCACGGAGAATGTCACAAAGACTGTGCTGATACCCTCAGTGTCGTATTCTTCCTCGTCAGCCATGACAAGCGAGGCCAGCGAAGGGTCGAAAGAGATGGAGAATTCATACACCTCGCCCGGCTTCATGCCCTCCACGGCGACAGGAATGTTGACGTATGCCTGACCGTCTTCAAATGTGACCGACTCGGGAGCGCTCAGAGGTTCTTCCAATCCATCGTAAGACAGCTGGACTGTCGCCTGGCCTTTCGTGAAATTACGGCCAAGAACGATGTTGCTGACTTTCTGCGTGTATGTCGTGCTGAAATATTGCGTGGCCTGTTCTGTTATAAAAGAATAGCCCTGCTCATCGGTACCCGGCGTATATATTGTGCCGACATTGCCGTCATCGCAGGCAGTGAAGGCTAACAGGCCGGCCAAAGCCGGAATCCATAAAAACTTATTCAATCTTTTCATAACGGTTCAAAATTAATTATCCGGACTATTCGGTGACATAAATATGGTTGAGGTCATCGCCCGTGGGCTGTCCCTTCAAAGCGGTGCGGTTCTGATCCTTGAGAATGTCCATATTGACATTGCCGTCAAATTCCGTTTGAGGAATGGTTATGACCCAGGCCCAGGTGTCGGGGTCGTTGACATCGGTATCTTCGAGTAAACCGTCCGAGGGGAAACCTTGCGAAGTCTTGCGGACAATACCCTGCCCCAGACGGCGGATATCGCGGAGACGGCCATACTCGCCCCAAAGCTCGATACGGCGCTGGATGAGGATTTCCTCAAGCAGCGAACCGGTGAAACTGCAGGTGGTGCTGCCCAATGCCGTGCCGCTCTTGCTGCAGGTGTAATTCTCATCGCGGTTGGCCATCAGCTCGCCAAGTACGGCCTTGGCTTCCGTCTCGTTGCCTTGACGGCAGAGAGCTTCGGCTTTGGTGAGATACATTTCCTCGACACGCATCCACAGTTTGTCGCCGATGCCGTCCGTGACATTCTTGAAACGGATTTTGGTCTGCAAAAGGTTGCCTGCCAGAATACCTTCGAAATCCTCGCCGATGATATCCCCGAATTGTTCCTTAAGCTGTGCATAACTCTGCCACCACCCGCGGCGGGCATCACTCTCGCCCATGCGGCTGTACAAATCCAAATTGATGCATTTGGGAGCCGAATAAGCATAAGACTGGGTACCGGGAAGCATCGAAATGGCATCCATGTGATAGTGAATCGGTCCCCAGCCGCTGCCCTGATCGGGAATGATGGTGGCGCCCCACATCACATTCGGAAGAGAGACATCGTTCATACCATTGAGAATATCGGAAGCCGAAGCGATGGAATAATCGGTCATGGCAATCGTCGCGGCCTCTTCAGCGCCCTTCCAATCGCCGATGGTCAGACAGATACGCGATTTGATACCATTGGCCACGCGATAGTCAATGTGTGTTTTGTCTTTCTGCAAGGGAGCATCCGACAGCAGCTCGACGGCCTTGTTGATATCGCTGAGAATCTGTGAATAAACGGCCTTGATCGAAGCGCGGGGCTTGCCGGGAGTGCCGACCTGGGTCGGTTCCGTATAGATAGGAACGCATTTCTCGCTCAAACGCTTTTCATCCTCCCTGATATAAGGACGGGAGTAGTAATTGGCCAGTTCATAATAACAGTAGGCACGGATGGCGTATGCCTGTCCCACAGCATAATGGACATCGGCGGGAGCGCCTTCCATCGTCTCTTCAGCAGCGATGATGTAGTTGACATTCGCAATAAGGCTGAAGAAACCGTTCCATAGGTCGTATGGACGCCAATCGGTAGACGTGTATTTCTGTTTGATGTCGTAAATATAATCATACCAATACCAACCGTTGCCGGCGGCGGTCATAATCATATCATCGCCCATCAATTCACCGACAAGATTCCAGGCGGTCAGGCCGTCACTTTCCTGAGTATCATCGGTGGACCAGCCCTGTTCATACATCATACGATACACACCGTTCAAGGGAGTCAGAACGGCCGTCGCATTGGAGAACATGGTCGTTCCCGAAACCGAACTCGTAGGAGAAGTCTCGAGAAGATCACCGTCACAAGCAGCCATACCCAGGGTCATCGCTGCCGCAAGTGCAAATTCCAAATATTTTTTCATAATGGCTGATGTTTTTAGAAGTTAATGTCAATACCCATCGAGACCGTCCTGGTGGGAGCATAGGTGTAATTGGTACCGCCGAAGAAATCATACTGCGGATCCATACCGTCGAAGTGGGAGAAGAGATAAAGATTGTCGGCCGTGACGAACAGACGGAGATTCTGGAGACCTGCCTTGCCGCAAACCGACTTGGGCAATGAATAGCCGAAAGTGATGTTTTTGATGGACAGATAGGAAGCGTCTATCAGATAACGGTCGGACAAGACGGCAGATCCGTTGAGTTCGATACGGGGAACGTCGGTGATGTCTCCGGGATGTTGCCAGCGACGGAGGGCTTCCGCACTGAAGGTATTACCGGCATATTGGACGTTCATACAATCAAAATAGTTATATTCTAAAATCTTGCCTCCAATCGAGTAGGCCGTGTTGATGGAGAGGTCGAAGTTCTGGAAGAATTCAAAGTCCATATTGACGGCTCCGTTGATTTTCGGAATACGGCTGCCCATATACCATCTATGATTGACAGCATCGTTGTAGTCGTCCGTTTTATACACGGCGGCTCGGCGGGTAGAGGCCACCATCGGCTCACCGGCCGCATTGTACCGCACTTCCCCTTCGTCATCGACGGCATAGACATCAATCCAAGGATTATGGTCGTCACCCGGGTTGAAATACGTGGCCGATTCGGTTTCTCCGTCACCGTCCTCATACACCCAATAGAGTTGCGCACCGGTCATAGGATCGACACCGGCCGACTTGGCCAAATTGAAGGTGTTGATTTCGTAACCTTCCTGAATGACCTGATAACTGCCGATGACAGGGGCCTCTTCGGTGAGTTTGAGCACCCGGTTCTTGAGCAAGGAACCCATGACCGTGGTATTCCACTTGAAGTTGCTGCGGTCAATAATCTGCGCACCTACGGTAAATTCAAAACCTTTGTTGGAAATGCTGCCCACATTGTTGAGGAAGCCGGAGAAACCGGTGGAGAGAGCCATAGGCTGCTCCAGCAGCAAGTCGTAGGTTCTACGGTTGTAATATTCCAGACCGACATCCAGACGGTTGAACAGACGGGCATCCACGCCGAAGTTGAAGTTGGCGTTCTTTTCCCAGGTGATCTGCTGGTTTTCGAGCGTAGAGATGATCGCACCGGCGTTGTTGGCATTCGGCCAAGTCATATCGTAGAGTGACTGCCAGGCATACCAAGTATCCAATTCGTTGTTACCTTGAACACCATAACTGGCACGGACAGCGAGGTTGTCGAGCCAATCGGCATCCTGCAGGAAAGCCTCTTCCGACATACGCCAGTTGCCGCCCACCGACCAGAACTGGCCCCAACGGTGGTCTTTATGGAAGCGTGAGGAGGCATCGGTACGCCAGCTCAACGACAGATAATATTTTTCCGCATAGTTGTAATTCAAACGCGAAAGGAAAGACTCGATACGGAAATTGTCTTCGTATGAGCTGGAGCCCTTATTGGTCGTGGCGGGACTCAGTTCATAGATGCCATCCACCAGACCGGACTTCGAACCACCGAGTGAATTCTCCTTATAGGAATAATACTCGTGACCGACAAGAACATCAAAATCATGAAGGCCGAAACTGCGGTTCCAAGTCAGAAGTTCGTTGAGCGTATAACTGAACATGCGGTCGTTGTATTTATCAAGCATACCGTTGTAGGATGAGAAGTTTCCGTGGTACATATTATAATAATACATACTGTTGCCGCTGGCGTAATCCACACCGAGATTGGCCGTCAGTTTGATACCTTTCATAAACCCGGCACTTTCCTTGTCGCTGCCGAGAGTCAAGTAGGTACGGCCGCTGAAGTTGTCGTAGTTGGAGTCGAATTTATCGTCAATCAAGGTGGCGATACTGTTGAAGTTGTTCAAAGTGGGACGGCTTAGTCCATAATCCAACTGAGGGCTTCCAAAGGCATCAAGGACATCCTCACCTTTCAGGTTCTTCGTATAGACAGGATAGATGGGAGCGATAAACTGAGCGCTGTACCAGACATTGGAATTGTCCGTTCCACCATAATCGGAATAATTTTTGTTGGTATGGGAGAAAGCGGCGCTCAAACCTGTCTTGAACCAGTCGTTTGCCTGATTATCGACATTCAGACGGCCGTTGAAACGCTCGAATCCCGTATATTTCAACACACCTTCCTCGTTGAGGTAACCCAACGAGAGCAGCGTCTTGGTTTTGTCATTGCCGCCGGTAACGCTGAGCTGATATTCCTGACGGAGGGCCGAACGGTTCTCAAGAGCATCCATCCAGTTCTCATTGTAAGCCGAGACAGCATCGGGTTGAATCAGACCGTCGTCACCGATAATGGTCTCCCAAGTGTAATTCTTGAAAGGATTGTAAAGCTCAGTGCCGCCGCTCAATGTTTTGGAGAGGTCTTTCTTAGCCTGACTTTCAGCCGCTTCCCAAGAATAGCCATTGTCGAATACATAGGCGTTGCGCAATGCCTCAAACATCAGTTGGACATAGTCGGCCTGACCGACGGTCTTGTAACGTTTGACCGCACGGGAGACGAAACCGACGTTGGCCTTGAGATTGATATTGGTACGGTCGCTGCCCTTCTTGGTGGTGATCATGACCACACCGTTGGCGCCACGGGAACCGTAGAGGGCTCCGGCAGAAGCGTCTTTCAGCACCGTCATCGATTCGATGTCGCTGGGACTGATGGCCGAAAGAAGACCGTCATACGGAACGCCGTCCACCACATAAAGGGGAGTCAGGGAAGCATTGATGGAGCCGAAACCACGGATAACGATAGAGGCGCTGTTGCCCGGCTGGCCGCCGCCCGAGGTCGATTGGATACCGGCCACCTGGCTGTCGAGGGCCTTGGAGATATTCGAGATAGGACGGGAAGCGATTTTCTCACTGCTCAGCGAGGCGGCCGAACCCGTGAAAGAGCTCTTCTTGGCACTACCGTAGGCCACGGCAATGACTTCGTCCAGTTCCTTGGCATCCGTTTTCATTTCAATGACCATACCGTTACGGGCGGACACTTCCCGGGTCTCCATACCCATGTATGACACTTGCAATATCGCTCCCGGAACCGTATTGAGCGAAAAACCGCCGTTCATATCCGAAACGGTACCCTGATTGGTGCCTTTGACCATAACGTAGGCGCCAATGACTGCCTGTCCGTCGTCAGCAGAGACCACCTTGCCGGTGATACGCTGATTCTGAGCAAACATCAGACCTGTCACCAACATAAGACAGGTCAGCAAAAACATACGTTTTCTTCTCATTGCTGTTAAGTTTATGAATTGTGTATATATATTCAACATCTTCAAGGCACAGGCCATATCACCCCCTATTACGGACAAAGATACACGTAATTTTGATAATCAGCAAATTATTCTTGTTTTCGAGCTATGTTTTTCTTCACTCAATACCGCCGTTATTTATGTATATTCATTCATCATGAAAGGTCTGAGTGTTGCGTGTTTGAGACAAACCATGTAATTTTGTAGTCTTAAAATACATTTTCAATCTTGTATATATGAAACAAATCAAGGCCCTGACGGCCCTTTTTATCACCACGATGATGATGACATCCTGCCATTCCCGAGTCAATCCCTTTCTTTGCGATTGGGATACGCCCCAAGGCATTCCTCCTTACAGTCTGATTGAGGAAAGCGACTATCTGCCGGCCATAGAAGCAGGTATCGCCCAGCAAGAAGCCGAAATCCAAGCGATTATAGACAACCCCGAAGCGCCAGGTTTCGACAATGTGCTGGGCGCATACGAGCAGTCCGGAGAAATTCTTGAGAAAGTCACCGGTGTTCTGTTCAATCTTTCCGAATCGGATGCCACGGAATCGCTGCTGGCCATTGTGGAAAAAGCCCTGCCGATGCTCAGCGGGCACAGCGACAACATTTTGATGAATCCGGAGCTGTTCCGGAAAGTGGACGCGCTCTATCAGCAGAAAGACGCGCTCGGCCTCAGCACCGAACAGCAGATGCTGCTCAAGAAGATACACAACTCTTTCATCCGCAACGGTATCGCATTGAATGGAGACGACCAGCAACGCCTTCGTGAAATCAATACCGAAATCTCCCGTCTGGAACTTACTTTCGGAAACAATCTCCTGGCCGAAAGCAACGCCTTCCGCGAGCGTTTCGGCATCTCCGTTTCGGAATACACCACTGAAATGACCTATTGCGAAGACCGAGACCGCCGCGAACAGATGTTCAATGCCTATTCTTCGCGCGGAAACAACGGCAATGAGTATGACAACAACGGCATCGTGCTCAAAATCATGCAGCTCCGCATAGAGAAGGCTCAACTGCTCGGCTTTGCCAACCCGGCGGAATTCATCCTGGACGAGAAGATGGCCTCCCGACCGGAAACCGTCGATGATTTCCTTCAGTCCATTTTCGAACCGGCCTCGGCCAGAGCGCGTGAGGAAGTGATGGATATGCAGGCCATCATGGATCAGGACATTCTGGACGGCAAATTGCCCGCCGGCAGCCGCATCCAGCCTTGGGACTGGTTCTATTATGCCGAAAAAGTCCGCAAGGCCAAGTTTGACCTCGACGAGGAGCAGACCAAGCCCTACTTCCAGATGGAAAAAGTACGCGAAGGTGTCTTCTCCACGGCTTCACGTCTTTACGGACTGAGCTTCGAGAAAATGGAGGACGCTCCTCTCTACCACCCCGAGGTCGAGGTCTTCAAGGTCAATGACAGCGACGGCAGCCTGCTCGGCATCCTCATGACCGACTATTTCCCCCGCGACACCAAACGCGGCGGTGCCTGGATGAACAATGTCCGCAGCCAGAGAATCACCCCCGAAGGCGAGAACATCCGTCCCATCATCGTCAATGTGGGCAACTTCACCAAACCTACGGCCGACAAGCCCTCGCTGCTCACCATCGACGAAGTAGAGACGATGTTCCACGAATTCGGACACGCACTCCACGGCCTGCTCACCCAATGCCATTATCCCGATGTCAGCGGCACCAGCGTGGCTCAGGATTTTGTCGAACTCTTCTCACAAATCAACGAGAACTGGGCTTTCGAAAAAGAAGTGCTTTCGGGTTATGCCCGTCATTATCAAACCGATGAGGTCATTCCCGATGCCCTGATAGAGAAAATCACCCAGGCCGCCGATTTCAATCAGGGCTTCATGACGACCGAACTGGCCGCCGCCTCTATCCTCGATATGAAATGGCATGAGCTGAGCTCGGTGTATGTGCCTGCCGATGATGAAATCGCCTCGGAGACTCCCGCTCCCGACGACAACAGCCTCCGCCTGATCGACGTGGCCAAATTTGAGAAGAAAGTCTGCCGCGAGATGGGTCTGATTGACGAAATCATCCCCCGTTACCGCAGCACCTACTTCAACCATATTTTCAACAACGGTTACTGCGCCGGATATTACGGATATCTTTGGTCGGAAGTTCTCGACAAGGACGCTTTTGAGCTGTTCAAGGAGAAAGGCATTTTCGATGCCGGGACCGCCGCTTCGTTCCGCCACAACCTGATTGAGAAAGGCGGCAGCGATGAGCCCATGAAGCTTTACGTCAGATTCCGCGGTGCCGAACCCGATCCGGGAGCCCTCCTCCGCGCCAGAGGCATCGCCGGTGACAAAGAATAGCTAAGAACCTGACTATCATTCATCCTGCCTGTCGCACTGTCGATGGGCAGGATTTTTTACTTTGGCTATTGCATATTGGTATACGAGCCATTACTTTTGCGCTTTCTTTTCGAAAAAGCAGCATCTTTCACAACAAATTGATTATTATGGCGTTAGGTTATATCAAAAATTATAAGAATCCTTTTCATCCCTGTCTTTTTTCTCTCTTCGGACAATACAACAAAGAAAAATTCCTCAAAGATATCCTCGCAGGTGTCATCGTCGGCATCGTTGCCATTCCTTTGGCCATCGCTTTCGGTATCGCCTCGGGGGTAGGGCCCACGGAAGGTCTGGTCACGGCCATCATCGCCGGCTTCCTCATCTCAGCGCTGGGCGGAACCAAAGTGCAGATAGGCGGTCCCACAGGAGCGTTCATCATCATCGTCTATGGCATTATTCAGGAATACGGCACCGGCGGTCTGGCCCTTGCCACCATTTTGGCCGGTATCATTCTGGTTCTGATGGGCGTCTGCCATCTTGGAGCCATCATCAAATTCATGCCTTACCCGATTATCGTCGGCTTTACGGGAGGTATTGCCTTGACCATATTCTCCACGCAAATCAACGACCTGCTCGGTTTGGGCATCCAAAACGTCCCGGCTGGATTTATTGACAAATGGGTCTGCTATTTCCAGCATTTCGGACAAATCGAATTATGGTCGACTCTCATTGGCCTGACGAGCATCCTGATTATCGTGTTTGTTCCCAAAATCAACCGGAAAATCCCGGGATCCCTGGCGGCTATCGTCCTGATGACTTTACTCAACGAAGGGCTTCAATGTGCCGGCATCCAAAGCGTGACCACCATATCCGACCTCTATCAGCTGCCTCAAGGGCTTCCGGCTTTCCGCCTGCCCGCCTATGAGGGAGGCACACTCTTTTCGGCCGTCACCGAACTCCTTCCGACGGCCTTCACTATCGCCATGCTCGGAGCCATTGAATCATTGCTCTCGGCCATGGTGGCGGACGGCGTGACAGGAGACCGTCACAATTCCAATACGGAACTCATTGCCCAAGGAATCGCCAATATCACCGTACCGTTTTTCGGAGGGATTCCTGCGACGGGAGCCATTGCCCGGACAATGGCCAACATCAACAACGGCGGACGTTCCCCTGTCGCCGGCATCGTACACACACTGATTCTGCTGCTGGTGCTGCTGTTCTTGGGCGGCCTGGTCGGCAGAATACCGATGGCCTGTCTGGCCGGTGTACTCGTTATGGTATCCTACAACATGAGCGGCTGGCGGACCATACGGTCGATGTGCCGGAGGGGAATGGAAGGTCTGATGGTGATGTTCGCGACACTGCTTCTGACAGTTTTGTTCGACCTGACCATCGCCATTGAAGCAGGCCTGCTGCTGGCCATCATCCTCTTCCTGAGACGAATCATGCAAAGTTCTCACATCCAAGTGCTTGAAGACGAGCTCGCCATCCATCACGATGGAGAGAAGAACGATGAGATCCTTCGGATACCGTCCGACACGGAAGTCTATGAAATCGAAGGCCCCTTCTTCTTCGGCATCGCCACCAAATTCGCCGAATTGACCCACCTGCGTCAGCCCAAACCCATCCGAATCATCCGAATGAGGAAGGTCTCCTTCATGGATTTGACCGGAGAGCACAACCTGGAGATATTCATTGATGAATCCATAGCTTCCGGGCAAAAAGTCATCCTTTCCGGAGTCAATCCCATGGTTTATGAAAGCCTGAGCAAAGCCGGCATTGTAGATAAAGTCGGAAAAGAAAACGTACTCGACCACATCGACAAGGCTCTTCGCCGGGCTTGGGAGCTGTCGTCCGACAACGCATCGTCCTGAGAAGCCCGGCTCCCGCCCCTTTTCATGCCGACAAAAGGCGGCCGCAAGCCCCATATATGAGAATCGTCCCATCCACAACGTTCTGTGAATGGGACGATTTCATTCCTAAGGGTTCCGGTTCTTAGAAATTGTTCCGTTGATTTGATAGAGATTTTGCGGCGGATTCGGGCCATCAAATCATTATCTATTTTCCTTCGTTCTGGATACCGGGGCCCTGAGGCATCTGAGCCGCCAGTTCACTGAGCACACCGTCCACGAATTCGTAGCTGGCCGTCTGCTGGCCCTGCTCGTTCCAATGCGCAGCCGGACCGTCAGCCACATAGCCGCCAGGGAAACTGCGGCCGGGCAAGTCGCGAGGCTCGGGACAGAGATCCCAGGTAGATTGGACTTTCTTCTGACCGTTGGGCCAATACTGAGTCCAGACGCCTACGCCGTCCTTGCGCATCCACGTGCTTCTCAAACCACCGTCCTCACGCCAGAAAAACTCTTTTCCGGTTTTGAATCCCTTGTCGTAACGGACCTTATGCTCCCGTTTGCCGTCGGGATAAAAATCGGTCAGCTTGCCGTCGAGCAGATAGCGTCCGCCATCGGTGATACGGGCCGTCCACTTGGACTTGAGCTGTCCATCCTCATAATACTCTTTGTAGCGTTTCTTTTTACCACCGTCGGTCATCAGGTCGGTCTCGCCTTCGTCGCTCAACACCCAAGCCTCATTGAACTCGTAATGAAGATTGGGATAATTGGTCGTCGTCAGCACGTGAATAAGGCCGTTATCCCCTTGACGCAATGTTACATAACCCAATGAGGGATGAGCCACACGATGGTGCTGCGGAAGTTGCACAGGGAAAGTCCTGAATTTCCAGGTTTCGCCGTTGTCGGACGAGATGCCTATATAGCAATCGTTGCCCATTTTCCAACCGGCCGGAGGATCCTTGCGGAGTTTGTGAATGTAGGAATCGCCGACTATCAGCAGATTGCCCGATGCCAGGCGGATCATACAGGGACGCTGTGCGGTGCCGACGGGAGGGATGGCCGAGGCGGTGGGCTCTTCCCAAGTCTCACCCCAGTCGCGGGAGATATTGCGGGGATTCCAGCCGTCCTTGTTGGCGTTCTTGCCGCCGGCAGCGAGCAAAGTGCCTTTACCGTCGAGCGGGACGATGGTGGAATGGCGGGTGGAAGTACGGCCTCCCATATCGTGCCAGCTGAGTCCATTGTCAGTGCTGCGCCACAGAAAACTCTCCGCTCCTTTACCGTCCATAGCCATATAGATATCGCCATTGGCCGGGTTGCGGAAAGCATTGCTGATAGGCTGTGCCGTGAAACCTTCGGCCCGTTGGTCAAGCTGGGGATGGTTGAAGGTCCAAGTGGCACCATTATCGTCGGAATAGGCGATACGGAATGGCAGATAATCGGAAATACTGCGGCCACCGCCAAAGAACCACATACGGTCACCGTCCCGCCAGAGCATAGCCGACTGGTCGTTGCCGTCGTAGGTGTCGAAAAAGAGTTCAGGCAAATCCCATTCCTCGGAACCGTAACGCAGACGGGCCTGGACGAATGTGGTCGAAGTGTCGGCCTCGGCCTTGCCTATCGGCGTACTGAAATAGATGGCATAAACGTCGCCGTTGGGCATCACATCCATACCGGCCGAGTGATTGTGCTGATAGAAACCGTGGTCGAGACCGGCCATCTCACCTTCTTCCACCGGAGTATAACAGGCTGGAATCGGAAGCGCATACCGCACGTTGAAATAAGGTTCCTGTGGAGCCTGACCGGTAGCCACCGCCTCCTGACGCACGGATTTCTGAGTATAGGGAATCTCTTCCCTGTTGAGCAATTGGAAACGGATAATCTGCCCTTCCTCATTGCCCTTCACTTCCATACAGGAACCGGGAGTGAATCGGGAGGCCATCACATACATCGTGTCATACACTTGCGGAACAGTTTCCTGAACTGCTTCAACCTCTTGAGCCTGAGCTCCGAATGTCAATCCTGCCGCGGACATCACAGCGAACGGCAGCAGCCATGTTTTCTTTTTCATCCTCTGTTAGGTTTGTTGGCGTTCTCCTTGCCGTCTTCCGAATGCCACGTTGCGTCCGATGCAGCCCGAGCAATGGCGGAAGAGACTGGAATCCACCTGATTAGTCTTACGTTAGAAGCTGTTTAAATTTGTTTCGAGATTTTTTGAGAGCTATTTTTGAGAACGGTTTTGTCTATCGTTTTGCGTGGAATAGCGGGCCATTCGAGCAAAAGGATGGGCGAAACCGGCCAAAAAGAGCCTCAAAAAAACCGAAAACGCCATAGAAATATTTTTGTTGTAAGAAAATTAAACAGCTTCTATTTGTCGTTCGCAAATGTAAAGAAGATTCGAGACAACATCAACAACGATTTCATATTTTATGTATCTTTGCGACGGAACAATTTCTTTTTTATAATATGGCTTCTATGAAAAAAGCATTGATTCTCCCGGTCCTGCTCTGCCTATGCACGGCCGTCCAAGCCCAATTCGGCGTATTCCAGCCTTCAGAATCCTTCTGCTATACCGACAAAGGTTCCGAAAGAGAAATCACCGTCCTGACGGACACCACCAAGAATGACCGTTTCCTGTATCAGACCGATCCGATGTTCAGCGCCGACGGCAAATACATCCTTTTCCGTTCGTCGTCGAGAAACGCCCAATACAATAAGGAGGTGAAAGAAGGCATCCGACGCAACGCTCCCACATTGTATTATTTCATCGAACTGGCCACAGGCAGAATCATTCAAATCACCGACGACCCCGCCATCTCCAACATTTATCTCGGCAAGCAAAGCAACAAACTGTTTTACAGCAAGCGTGACGAAAAACAAGCTTGGCAACTCTATGTGATGGATTTGGACCGTTTTCTCGCCGATGCCCAAAAGGGGAAAGTCAAATCATCGGAAAAATATTCGGCTTTTATCGGAGGATTTCCGGCGGAAATGGGACGTCCCAACAATTTCTGCGTCAGTTGCGATGACCAATGGGCCTACATCACCGTAGAACGCGAAGGAACCGAAGCCGAATTGGAAGCCATGCGGGCAAAAGCCTTCAAACCGCTTGACAATCAGCCCATCAAGATTCAGCCGACCTTGAGCGGCATCCGGAAAATGAACCTCAGCAACGGCGAAGTGAGCAAAGTCGCCGACGTGGATTTCCGGACCGGGCACATTCAATGCAGCCGTTTCCGCCCCGAAGAAATCGTCTTCTGCAATGAAACCGGCGGTGACGCCGACCAGCGTATGTGGTACTGCACAGCCGACGGCAAAATCCTGAAACCGCTCTATCAGGAAACGCGCCTTGACTGGGTCACTCACGAGACGTTCGCCAGCGAGGATTATGTGTATTTCAATGTCTTGGGATTCCAGGACCGCCTGAGGAAACAGGCCAGCGGCATTTTCCGCATCAACCTGCGCAACGACGACATCGAGGTGATGGGCCAGGTGGAATTGGGCAGAGACGCCAAAACGCAAATCACCGGACAGGGTTTCTGGCATTGCAACGCCAGCTGCGACAACCGCTGGGTGGCAGGAGACACCTTCGCCGGCAATGTCTGGGTGATTTTCACCGCCAACGGGCAACGCTTCCAGATTGCTTCCGATGCCCGCATGACGCCTGACCATGCCCATCCCTTCTTCTCACCCGACGGACGCTACGTCTTTTATCAGTCCGGACATTTCACCAACGGGAAACGGCTCAACCTGATGATGGCGGAACTGCCCCAATAACCGCATCGGAATGAGCTTTTCTCCAATTGAAACACATCAGAACGATGAAGAAAAGAAATATAGACCAGAAAGATTCTAAGAACCTGTTTTGAAATGATTTCCCGATGATTTGATAGGGATTTTGAAGTTGATTCGGGTCATCGTTTTGCGTAGAATAGCGGGCTATTTGAGCGAAAGGATAGGCAAAACAGGCCAAAAAGAGCATCAAAAAACCGAAAACTCTATAGTATATTTTTGTTGTAAGAAATTTAAACAGCTTCTAATAGTTTACCAAGTTATTTTTAGGAGTTGCCTACATATCAATTACTTATTTTTATAAAAATGAAATTTATTTTAAAATCAGTCTGTCTGATTCTGACGGCTGTCACTCTTTTTTCGGGGTGTGAAAATGGACAAAAGGATGACGAAAAGCAAGAAGCGATAGTGGCCATCCTTAAAACAGAATCCAATGATTTCTGGCAACAGGTGGGTTATTCCATCAATTCCACTTGTGGGGAGAAAGGCATTGCCTCCTTCACCACCTTCACCAAAGACGAAGAGGATGTTCAAAGCCAGCTCGATGCTGTCAAGGAAATTGAAACGATAAAGAAGGACTACCACGTGAAGGCCATCATTGTAGCTCCTATTTTTTCAGAAAAAGACTTTGAGGTTGACATGGCTGTCGCAGCGTATGCGGGCTCGGAGATTCCGGTGATTATTATTGACAGTCCTGTTGACGCCGAAAAGAGCCCGCTTAAGGATGTTTACAAGACTTATGTCGGCACGGACAATGCCGGAGCCGGTAAATTCCTTGCTTCCAAATTGACATCTGTACCTCAGTCAAATCTGCTGACAGCCCGTTTTGAAAATGCCCGTTCTCCACGGCTGCGTTATGAGGGTTTCTGCGAGGGAATCGGATATGAGGCAAACGTCTGGAAAACGGATGAGACGGAGACTCCGTCGGCGATGAGTGCTGTGTTTGAACAGAATCCTTCTGTCACTGATGTGGTGTTTTTCACCGGAAAACTTTGCGAAAGTGTGATGTCGGCCTTGGACGGCAAGAATGTCTATACTTTCGACGCGCACAAGGTATTTTTCGACAGCATGGCAAATGGTGGCTGTGTCAAGGGAATTGTGGCACAGAACACATTCGAAATGGGCAGGAAGGCTGTGTTGTCCGCTTTTGAACAGAATGTGGCCAAGGAGATATTCATTCCCGTGATTTACGTTTCGGCCGACAATATCGCTTCCGCCGAAGTCAAGCCGTTCATCGATTATTTCAATTCGGAAAAAGCCGAGAAGATAGCCGACCGCAAATAAATCCGCAATACCCCACATCGATGTGGCTGATGTTGTTTTGGTCAGCCTGACAAACGCTCATAAAAAACCTTGCCGCCATTGCGACAAGGTTTTTTGATATATAGGAACTGTATTCTTAGAACCTGTTTTGAAAGAAATCAAAACAGGTTCTAAGCCTTCCCTGATTACTTGCTCAAAGCGGTGGCGACATCCACGGCGACGGCTACGGTGCAGCCGACCATAGGATTGTTGCCGATGCCCAGGAAGCCCATCATTTCCACATGAGCGGGAACCGATGACGAACCGGCGAACTGAGCGTCGGAGTGCATACGGCCCATCGTGTCGGTCATACCAT
>JAZRWU010000332.1:0-8171 GCA_045599885.1 Bacteroidales bacterium
CTGCGCCTACGCAAAGCAGGTCGTCGATGTTCATTATCAAAGCATCTTGAGCGATGCCTTTCCATACGGACAAGTCACCGGTTTCTTTCCAATAGAGATAGGCCAGTGAGGATTTCGTCCCTGCACCGTCCGCGTGCATGATATTGCAGTATTCGGGATCGCCGCCCAGAATATCGGGAATGATTTTGCAAAATGCTTGCGGGAAAAGCCCTTTGTCGATATTCTTTATGGCGTTGTGCACATCCTCTTTTCCGGCGGACACACCACGTAACTGATATCGCTGATCGTTCATAATGAGAGTTTTGTCAATAAATTATTTTTTCAGTGACTTCAGGCAGTCCTTGACGTTTTTCTCAATGCGGGAAGCGATGTCGCCGCATTCGGCTTTCTGGAAACTCTTGCCGGTCACATGCTCATAAAGTTCAATGTAGCGTTCACTGACGGTCTGGGCATATTCATTCGTGATCTCAGGCATCACCTGTCCGGGCTCATTCATGAAATTGTGTTCGATAAGCCATTGACGGACAAATTCTTTCGACAATTGTTTCTGTGGCTGACCGGCGAGGAATTTTTCCATATAGCCGTCTGCGTAGAAATAACGTGAGGAATCGGGAGTATGAATTTCGTCAATCAGATATACTTTGCCGTCTCTTTTTCCGAATTCATATTTGGTATCCACGAGAATCAGGCCTTTTTCGGCTGCGATTTCGGTGCCGCGTTGGAACAAAGCTCTGGTGTATTGTTCCATTTGTTCATAATCCTCTTTGGAGACAAGTCCTTGAGCGATAATCTCTTCTTTGGAGATATTCTGGTCGTGGCCTTCGTCAGCCTTGGTGGTGGGAGTGATGATGGGTTCGGGGAATTTCTCATTCTCCTTCATCCCGTCAGGAAGGCGTATGCCGCAGATTTCGCGGTTGCCGGCTTTGTAATCTCTCCAGGCGGAACCAGTCAGATAACCTCTGATAATCATCTCAACACGAAAACCTTCGCATTTCAGACCGACAGTGACCATAGGATCGGGCGTGGCAAGTTTCCAGTTGGGAACGATGTCGGCTGTCGCATCCAGAAACAAAGCGGCAATCTGGTTGAGGACCTGTCCTTTGAAAGGAATTCCCTTGGGAAGGATAACGTCAAATGCCGAGATACGGTCGGTGGCGACCATGACCATAAGATCATCGTTGATGTTGTAAACATCACGGACTTTGCCGTGATAAACTGATTTTTGACCTTCAAATTGAAAATCAGTTTTAGTCAATGCGTTCATAATTAGTTATTTAATTTTTCGTAAGTTTCGTATGCCTCCACAATGCGTTGAACCAATTTATGTCGGACAATGTCACGTTTGTCAAATTCTATCTTGGCAATGCCTTTCACCCCGTCAAGAACCTTCAGCGAATGTACCAGGCCGGAAATGGTGGCGGCCGGGAGGTCGATCTGAGTGAGGTCGCCTGTGACGATCATCTTGGTGTTCATGCCCATACGGGTCAGAAACATCTTGATTTGATGGACAGTAGTATTCTGTGCTTCATCGAGAATGACGACGGCGTCGCTCAAGGTCCTTCCGCGCATAAAAGCGAGAGGAGCGATTTGAATCTGGCGGTTGTCCATGAATTCCCGGAGTTTGGCCGCAGGAATCATGTCCTCGAGTGCATCGTAGAGCGGCTGAAGGTAGGGATCGATTTTATCCTTCATATCTCCTGGAAGAAATCCCAGTTTCTCACCGGCTTCCACGGCGGGACGGCTGAGGATGATCTTCCGTACTTCCTTGTTTTTGAAGGCTCTGACAGCCAACGCAATAGCAGTGTATGTCTTGCCGGTTCCGGCTGGCCCCACGGCAAACAGCAGATCGTTGTTGCCGTAGGCTTTGACGAGCTCCTGCTGATGGATGGTCTTGGCGACGATGGGTTTTCCGGCCAGACCGTGCAGGATCAGGTTGTCGTCTTTGACTTCGACAGGCTTTTTCCCTTGGAAAATGTCGAGGATGATTTCTTCGTCAAGCCGGTTGAAATGACTCGCATATTGTTGGAGAGCCTTGATGATTTCCTCAAAGGAGGCCAAGTCGTTTTCCTCACCGATGACCTTGAGGACATTGCCTCTTGAGACAATCCGGATTTTGGGGTACAGACTTTTGAGCAGCTGTATATTACAGTTGTTTACTCCGCAAAATAGAACGGGATCGGCCTCGTCCAAAATCAATATTCTCTCCATCATAACTTTGGTACAAAGATAGTGCAAGCCGAGCGAAAAACAAAAGCTTGTTTTTGTTTTTCCGAGGCGCAGCCTATCTTGCGTGCGTCAGCACTTTCCTCCCTTCCTGTCTTGCGTGCGTCAGCACGAAAGTGTACCTTTGCGGCCGATATGGGACAACGGTATTTTATGTTTTTTTCGTATGACGGGACACGCTATCACGGTTGGCAGATTCAACCCCATGATATCAGTGTGCAGGAGGTGATGACCGAGCGGATGCGTTGCCTTTTCGGCCCTGATTTTTCTTTGACGGGGGCGGGTCGGACCGATGCCGGTGTTCATGCCCGTCAGATGGTGGCGCATTTTGATTTGAATCAGCCTTTGGAGAATTCCGATGTCTTGGTGGACAAATTGAATTCGATGTTTCCGGACGATATCGTAGTTCACGGCATACGTCCGGTCAAGTCGGATGCTCATGCCCGTTTCGATGCCTTGTCGAGAACTTACGAATACACTTTTGATTTGGGCAAGAATCCGTTCATGCGGCTGTATGCCACCCGCTTGACTCAACTTCCCGATGTGGCCGCCATGAACGAGGCGGCGTCTGTCCTGTCCGAATATCAGGATTTCACCTCTTTCAGCAAGGTCCATACGGATGTCAAGACATTCATTTGCAAGATTTTCCGTGCGGAGTGGAGGCAATCGGGCAGCCTTCTCATATTTACCATTGAGGCCGACCGTTTCCTTCGCAATATGGTGAGGGCTATTGTGGGTACGATGCTTGAGGTGGGACGGCATAAGATGGATATCCAGGCTTTCCGCCAAGTCATTGAACAGAAAAACCGTTGCTCGGCGGGCACTTCTATGCCTCCCCAAGGATTGTGTCTGACAGGCATCCGCTATCCGGAAGATTTGTATGAGCAGTTTTGAATAGGTCTTGCCAGACCTCTGATGATAAAAGGATTATGTGGTTGGTTTATACGGTCACTTCGGCCATTTTCCTCGGATTTTACGAGGTGTTCAAAAAGCTTTCCCTTCGTGGAAATGCGATGATTCCCGTGCTGTTTCTGACACCGGTTTTGTGCAGCCTTATTTTTTCGCCGGCATTGATTATGTCATATTTATGTCCTGAGCGCCTGGAAGGAAGTGTGTTCTTGGTAGGGAAACTCAGCGGAACGGACCATCTGTATGTCATGTTGAAATCGTGCATTGTGTTGATATCGTGGTCTCTGGCATATTTGGCGATAAAAAATCTTCCCATCACGATAGCTTCTCCGATAAAATCCACGCAACCGATGTTTGTGCTGATTGGCGCTTTTCTTGTTTTCGGAGAACGTATGAATGCCTGGCAATGGGCGGGTGCGTTGCTCGCTTTGTTCTGCCTGTTCATGTATTCGAGAGTCGGAGAGAAAGAAGGCATCTCGTTTGTACACAACAAATGGATATGGTGTCTGTTTGCCGCTGTGCTGACAGGCGCCGTCAGTGGCCTGTACGACAAATATATGATGCGTCAGTTCGACCGTATGGCAGTTCAAGTATGGTACACCATCTATCAATCGGTGTTGATGGTGCCCGTGTTGCTGATATACTTAATCCATAAAAGACATGCCACCAAGCCCCAGACCGATTTGGAGTGGCGCTGGTCCATATTATGGCTGGCCTTGTTCCTTTGCGTCTCGGATTTTCTCTATTTCTATGCCTTGAGCATTCCCGATTCGATGATTTCCGTAGTCTCTCCGATACGGCGCTCCGGAGTCATCGTTTCTTTTCTGATAGGCGCGGTTTTCTTCAAAGAAAAGAATATCAGGCAAAAGGCGGTTTTGCTGCTCGGTGTGCTGGCAGGTATTCTCTTCCTGTATTTCGGTTCAAGGTAAAAGGACTATCTGTCAATGCCAAGGACCGGCCAGTCTGTCTTCGGGGATACTATCCTGTCCGATTAAGCCTTCGAGAATGCGTTTCATCACCGTTTGCGCCGATATCTCACGGTTGGCGGCTTCGGCGATGACAATCGATTGCGGACTTTCAATGACCTCATCGCTGACAATCATATTGCGGCGGACGGGCAGGCAATGCATGAAGTAGGCGTTGTCGGACAGTGCCATTTTTTCGCTGTCAACCAACCAGTCCATATCTTTGGAGATGACTTTGCCGTAGTTGGGATCCAGATATGCGGACCAATTCTTGGCATAGACGAAATCGGCTCCTTCAAGGGCCTTGCGCTGGTCATATTCAATGCGGGCACGTCCTGTGAATTTGGGATCCAACTCATAACCATGCGGTTGTGCAATGACGAACTCATAATCGGTGGCATTCATCATTTCGGCGAAACTGTTGGGAACGGCTTGAGGTAAAGCTTTAGGGTGGGGAGCCCAGGTCATCACTACTTTGGGACGTTCTTTCGTCTTGAATTCCTCTATGGTGATGAGATCTGCAAAACTCTGAAGAGGATGGCGTGTGGCGGCCTCCATACTGAAGACCGGTCTGCCGGAATATTTAATGAACTGACTGATTATCTTTTCGTTATAATCATCTTCCTTGCTTTCAAAACGTGCAAAGGAGCGGACTCCGATCATATCACAATAACAACCCATCACCGGAATCGCTTCCAGAAGATGTTCGGATTTGTCACCGTCCATCACCACGCCTCTTTCGGTTTCCAGTTTCCAGGCGCCTTGATTGACATCCAGGACAATCACGTTCATTCCCAGATTCATAGCGGCTTTCTGAGTGCTGAGTCGTGTACGCAGGCTGTTATTGAAGAAAATAAGCAAAGCGGTCTTGTTTTTGCCAAGATTCTGATAGGCGTAACGGTTCTTTTTGATTTCCAAAGCCTCGCGCACGGCAGCGCGCACATCGCCCAAATCGTTGATGCTGGTGAAATGTCTCATATTGATAATTGTCTGTTTGAAATTCCTTATGGTTTGCGGATCTGTCCGTTTCCTGAAAGAATGTATTTGTAAGTGGTGATTTCGGGTAATGCCATCGGCCCTCTCGCATGCATTTTCTGGGTGCTGATGCCGATTTCCGCTCCAAATCCGAATTGGGCGCCGTCTGTAAACGAGGTCGGAAGATTGACATAAACGCAGGATGCATCTACAAAACGACGGAAAAGTTCCTGATTCTCAATACAATCGCTTATGATGGCCTCGCTATGGCCCGAGGAATACTTACGTATGTGATTCAGTGCTTCCTGAATGTCGGGCACGGTTTTGATAGCCATTTTGTAATCGAGAAATTCTGTCCCAAAATGCTCATCCTGAGCTTGCTGGAGCCATTCTTCGGGATAATGGCCTTGAAGAACCTGATAGGCTTGTCCGTCGGCATATAGCATGACATGGCTTTTGACCAGAGGCTCACAGAGAGCCGGCAGATCGGAAAGCCTGTTTTGATGGACGATAAGACAATCGAGTGCGTTGCAGACACTTACACGTCTGGTTTTTCCGTTTTCCACGATGTCTTTTCCCATCTCGAGGGAGGCATATTCGTCAAAATAGGTATGACAGATTCCAGCGCCCGTCTCGATAACGGGAACCTTGGCGTTGCTGCGTACAAAATCAATTAGCGAACGGCTGCCTCGGGGAATAATCAGATCGACCAAACCGACAGCTTGCAGCATCACTCCGGTCGATTCATGATCGTTCGGCATCAGAAATACGCAATCCTTTGAGATCTGGAATTCTTCCAAGACTCTATGTATCAGGGAAACAATGGCGATGTTGGAAAACTCGGCGTCTTTTCCTCCTTTCAGAATGCAGGCATTTCCCGATTTGATGCAGAGAGAGAAAACATCCGGAGTGACATTGGGACGGGCTTCGTAAATGATGCCGATGACCCCGAAAGGAACGCGGACTTTCTGTATATGAATGCCGTTCGGGCGGGTCCATTCATTCATGATTTCTCCCACGGGCGATGAGAGCTCCGCTACGTTGCGCATATCGGAAGCGATGTTGGCGATCCGCGCCCCGGTGAGTTTCAGCCGGTCGAATTTCGGGTTGGCGGGATCCATCCGGTCGAGGTCTTTCTGGTTTTCGTAAAGAAGGTATTCTTTTTCTTCCTCAAGGGTGTCCGCCAGCCTCCTCAGCATATCGTCAATCCTTGATTGTGCCACTTCGGCCAGTTGGACACTGGCTGTACGCACCGCCTGAAAATGGGAATACAATTCCATAGTTATCACGTTTCAAGATATAAATAATCGTAATGTATCAAAGGTTTCTGGCCTCTTTTTCCGAGAGCGCGTTGTGCGGCCTGGCTGTTGCAGTATATTCTACCGACGCCAACTGTCTGATTCTCAGGACCGATGATACGCACAATGTCACCAGCCTCGAATTCACCGATGATAGTTTCAACGCCGATGGGAAGCAGGCTGCAGGCTTGCCCTTGAGTCAGTGCGTCCAGACAGCCTTGGTTGATATGCAATTCCCCTTTGGCGAACCCTTCGCTGTGGGCAATCCATTTCTTGACAGCGGAAGACTGCTTTTCAGGGATAAAGAGGGTATATGGTCTGTCCGGCTGATTTTCTTGGCCGGAAGAATAATTATCCGGATAATCCTGCTTGAGTGAATGTATTATATCTTCGAGGACATTTTCTCTTTTTCCGTTGGCAATCACCACGGCAATGCCTTCTTCGGCCACTTTGGATGCGATATGGTATTTCGTCCGCATTCCGCCGCGTCCGAAAGTGGATTTCTGAGAGGAAATGTATTTCCCGAAATCTTCGTGAGGCAGCACTTTGGAAATCCTTTCGGCTCCTTCGGCGGGATTCCCTTTATATATACCGTCAACATTGCTGAGCATGATGAGCAGGTCGGCGTTCATCATGGTGGCAATCAGTCCGGACAATTCATCGTTATCGGTGAACATCAGTTCCGTGACGGAAATCGTATCGTTCTCATTCACAATGGGAATAATGCCGTTTTGGAGCATCACTTCCATACACGACTGCTGATTGAGATAATGTCTTCGGTCGGAGAAACTCTCTTTGGTGGTAAGCACCTGACCGCAGATGATGTCATGCTCGCGGAACAGGCTGTAATATTTGTTGATGAGAATGGCTTGTCCGACAGCGGAATACAATTGTCTTTGCTCAACGGCGTCAATTTTGTGGAGCGGATGGACCACTTTGCGTCCCGAAGCGACCGCACCGGACGAAACCATAATCACGTCTATTCCTTGGCGATGGAGAGTCGCGACCTGATCGGTCAGCGCAGACATGCGGGTGGTATCCAACGTCCCGTCTTTCCGGCTGAGCACCTGACTTCCTATTTTGACGACGATGCGCATTGTCCTTATCTGCTGGCTTTCAGTCCTTGAATGACGGCATTGCTGAAACCGTTGGCTTCCATTGCATTGAGTCCTTTGATGGTAATGCCTCCAGGTGTGGTGACTTTGTCGATTTCCACTTCGGGGTTACTCTGGTTGTGGAGAAGAAGCTCTGCGGCACCTTTGACCGTCTGCGCGACCATGGCCGTCGCCTGATCGGCGCGGAAGCCCATTTCGACAGCGGCCTCAACGGAGGCACGGATAAAACGCAAAGCATAGGCTGTCCCACAGGAGGTCAGCGAAGTACCTGCCGACATCAGTTCCTCAGGCAGCATCATGACGGAACCCAATTTCCGGAATAGTCCCAATATCAATTCATTCTGTTTCTCATCCGTGTTCTTGGCGCAGAAAAGACTCATACTTTCCTGCAAGGCGATGGCCGTGTTGGGAATCAGACGGTAACAAGGCATTTGAGACAATGCGTCCGGGAGACAACTGTAGATTTTGGAGAAATCCACGCCGGCCGCTACGATTATCAGTATCTGTTTCTGGGCATTCAGGCTGTCTCCGATGCTGTTGAGCACGGTTTGAACCAGCCAGGGCTTGACGGCGACAAGAACAATATCAGACTGTGCGGCAAGCAGATTGTCGCAGCTGGTTTTTATCTCCGGATAATCTTGTGAGACAGTTGCCAGAACGGCCGTCTGAGGATCGCAGACGGTAAT
>JAZRWU010000333.1:0-4150 GCA_045599885.1 Bacteroidales bacterium
AACCGCCGGAGACAAGCATCACCGTAACGGCAGAGCGGGAATCGAAGGCCACCTCTTTCGTATCAAGATTGCCGTCGGCCACGCCTTCGAACAAGTCCACGATATCGGACTGCAGGCGAAGCATGACGACCTCTGTCTCAGGATCACCCATACGGGCATTATATTCAATGACATAGGGTTCCATGCCCACTTCAATCAAGCCGAAAAAGATAAATCCTTTGTAGGAGATACCTTCGGCGGCAAGCCCTTCAACGGTCGGTCGGATGATACGCTCTTCCACTTTCCCCATAAACACCTTATCGGCAAACGGAACGGGAGAGACGGCCCCCATACCACCTGTATTCAAACCGGTATTTCCCTCACCCACACGCTTGTAATCCTTGGCTTCGGGAAGAATTTTATAGTGTGTGCCGTCCGTCATGACGAAAACGGAACACTCAATTCCGGAAAGGAATTCCTCCAACAGGACCGTACTGCTGGCAGCGCCGAATTTTCCGTCAAGCATCTCACGGAGAGAGGCGACGGCTTCCTCATACGAATCGATAATCAACACTCCCTTCCCGGCCGCCAGACCATCAGCTTTCAGAACGTATGGAGCCTTCATCGTGGCGAGATAAGCCAAGCCTTCATCCAGATTATCGGCCGAAACGCTGAAATATTTGGCCGTGGGAATCTGATGACGGAGCATGAAAGCTTTGGAGAAATCCTTGCTCCCTTCCAGACGCGCACCACTTTTTGAGGGCCCGATGACAGGAATGCGGCACAAATCGGCATCGGCGGCAAAAAAATCCACCACACCATTGACCAGAGGATCTTCCGGACCGACAACCACCATATCGACGGATTTTTCCAACACCATACGGCGGATGCCTTCGAAATCGTTGACTGAAACCGGGATATTGATCCCCACAGAAGCTGTTCCCGCATTTCCGGGAGCGATATAAAGATTATCAACTTTCTGACTTTGAGCTATTTTCCAAGCGAGTGCGTGCTCACGGCCGCCACTTCCGAGCAATAAAAGATTCATATCTGTAAGCGGATACTGCTAATTGCGTTAATATTTGCTGCGAAGATACGGAAAAACGAGGATTAAATCTTACATTTGCAAACAAATCGCATAAAGAATCAATCACCGGCCCGTTTTTCACGGACAGAATACAAAAGATCCTGATATGAAACTAATTGACCGTTTTTTGAGCTATGTCCAATACGACACTCAGTCGAACGAAGAAACCGATTTGACGCCCAGCACCCCCGGGCAGATGGCTTTCGCCAAAGTTTTGGAGGAAGAGTTGAAACAGCTTGGGCTGCAGGATGTCAAGCTGGATGATTATGGGTATCTGATGGCTACTTTACCGGCCAACACCGATAAAATCGGCCACACCATCGGATTCATCGCCCACATGGATACCAGCCCTGATATGTCGGGCAGAAAAGTCCAACCCCGGATTATCCGGAATTACAACGGCGGTGACATTATTCTCGATGCGGAAAGCAACACCATCCTCTCTCCGTCTCAATTCCCCGAATTGCTCGATCACCAAGGCGAAGATCTCATTTGCACCAACGGCAAGACCCTGCTGGGTGCGGATGACAAAGCCGGATTGGCAGAAATCATCACAGCCATGGAATATCTGATGGAGCATCCGGAAATCAAACACGGAAAAATCAGAATCGGTTTCACACCCGATGAGGAAATCGGCAAAGGGGCGGATTATTTCAATGTGGAAGCTTTCGGCGCCGATTGGGCCTATACCATGGATGGCGGGGAAGTCGGAGAATTGGAATTCGAGAACTTCAACGCGGCTTCGGCCAAAATCATATTCAAAGGACGCAATGTGCATCCCGGATATGCCAAGCACAAAATGCTGAATGCCTGTCGGGTGGCTTATCAGTTCGCCTCCATGCTTCCACGCCACGAAACACCCGAGCACACCGAAGGCTATGAAGGTTTCTATCACCTCATCGGCATCAATGGCACAGTCGAAGAAGCCACCCTCAGCTATATCATCCGCGATCACGACCGAGACCGTTTTGAGCGGCGCAAAAAAGAGATGGAGCATCTGACCCATAAAATCAACGCTGAATTCGGCGAGGGAACGGCCACATTGATTCTGAAAGATCAGTACTACAATATGCGTGAGAAGATTGAGCCGGACAATATGCATGTGGTCAATCTCGCTCTTGAAGCCATGAAAGCCGCCGGCGTGACTCCCAGCGTCAAGCCTATCCGTGGCGGCACGGACGGAGCCAGACTTTCGTTCATGGGTCTCCCCTGTCCCAACATTTTTGCCGGAGGACTCAATTTCCACGGCCGTTTTGAATACGTTCCCATTCCTTCGATGGAGAAGGCAATGAACACCATCATCAAAATCTGTGAACTCGCTGAATAATCAATATGAAAACTACTCCCTTCACCGACCTCCACATTGGCCTGAAAGCCAAAATGCACGAATTTGCAGACTACAATATGCCCATTGAGTACAGCGGCATTCTTCCCGAACACGAATGTGTCTGCAAAGGAGTGGGTGTCTTTGATGTTTCCCACATGGGTGAAATATGGGTCAAAGGCCCGCAAGCTCTGAATTTCCTTCAGAATATCTGTTCCAACGCTGCCTCCAAACTGGAAATCGGCCAGGCTCAATACACCTGCTTCCCCAACGCTCAGATGGGCATTGTGGACGATCTTCTGGTTTACAAAATGAGCGAAGAATGCTATCTGATGGTGGTCAATGCCTCCAATATTGAAAAAGACTGGAATTGGTGCCTGGCTCACAACGCTTGCGGCGCCACACTATATAACGCTTCGGATGAAACGGCACAGCTGGCCGTACAAGGTCCGAAAGCCATGGATACTTTGCAGAAGCTCACGGATGTCAAGCTGAGCGGCATTCCATATTATCATTTTGCCTATGGCACCTTGGCAGGAGTTCCCGATGTGCTGATTTCCAATACCGGATACACTGGAGCCGATGGTTTTGAGATTTATTTCAAGCCGGAAGACGGACTCAGAATCTGGGAAGCGGTGTTTGCCGCCGGCGAGGAGTTCGGCATACAACCCATCGGACTCGGCGCCCGCGACACTTTGCGTCTGGAAATGGGATTCGCATTATACGGCAACGATATTGACGATACGACCTCCCCGCTTGAAGCCGGACTCGGCTGGATCACCAAATTCGCCGAAGGCAAGAATTTTCCCTGCCGGAAAGAATTGGAAGCTCAAAAAGCCGCCGGTGTCTCCAAAAAACTTGTCGGTATCCAAATGATTGACAAGGGGATTCCCCGTCACGGCTACGAATTGACTGATGCCGAGGGAAGGAAAATCGGTCATATCACCTCCGGCAGCATCTCTCCCTCGCTTAAAATCGGAATCGCTCTCTGCTATGTTGAGACCGCATTTGCCCAAGCGGGGACCGAAGTGTTCGTCAGCATCCGCAACCGGGCGTTGAAAGCCGAAGTGGTCAAACTGCCGTTCCGGAAGGCGGATCACACAATCGGATGATCTTCGGCAAAGCGTTTCAGACGTTCTTCAATATCGACATACTGATCGTTTTTGATGAATGAAGTGCAGACACGAAGGCCCTGCTGACAGCTGCCGGTGGTTTCGAGCGAAATGGCGCTGATTCCATAGAACATCAGTTCTTTCATCAGTTCGCCACCGCTCATTCCCGGATAAGCCACCGTGAAATAGAATCCGTCGGCGATTTCCTCGCCCAAATCCGTGTCATAAACAATTTTGAATCCATTATCGAGGAAGTATTTCTTCACAATTCCCGCACGACGGCCATACTCCTGAACATCGTCCAAGAAACGATAGCTTCCGTCGCTGGCGGCCTTCATCATAGCAGCCAGAGCATATTGAGCCGAATGGGAAGTTCCCGAAGACAGGGCGTACAGCACGCGATTGACAAAGACATTGCCGAATCCGCCCACTCCGTACTGCTTCTTCAAATCAGCATATTGCCGTTTGTAAAGCTTTTCGGAAATGCCTGCGACTCCTATACGCTGTCCGGCGTAACTGAAGGCTTTGGAACCGGAAATCAACAAAATGTAATTGTCGGTGTATTTCGCAACGGATAATTGGAACGGCGCCTGGAATGGCTCCCCCAACGCTTTTCGGAAGTCCATAGCGAAGTAGGCAAGATCTTCG
>JAZRWU010000334.1:0-5844 GCA_045599885.1 Bacteroidales bacterium
CCGGGAATCAGCGTCGGCTCCATCGAGGATGTCGGAATCACAAACTGGTCAAACCAGAAGATACGGCGGGCAGCATGAAACAATACCAGCAAAAATACCGTTACCACTATCCAAAACAATATATCCCAGATTCTGTCTTTCATAGAACAACTTCTAAACGGGTCCTTATTTTCCGAGTTGCTTTAATTCGGCTTTCATCCGATCGGTAGCGGGTGAAGGCACCTTGGGTTCGAAAGCCTCTATCCAAGGAACGAGATGCGCCAATGCCTCTTCACGGCCGGTTTCGGCATAGAGTTTCGCAGTCAGATACAAAGGATACAATCGGTTGGGCACCCGAATGAAGGCTCTATGATAGCAGTTCTCCGCCATTTCAACCTCTCCGAGCGCTTTGTATGAATTGCCCATCACATTGAAGAACATGGGGTCGCTGCTGATGCGGGCACCGGCCTCAAGAACTCTGATAGACTCTTCAAAATGTTTTTCCATACACAATGCGCGGCCATATTCAAACAGGAAACGGTAATCGTCCGACATATCGGCGTAGAGTCCGGCATAATTCTCAACGACGCTGTCATAATACTCACATTGATACCAGGTGCGCATCTTTTGCCATTCAGAGAGGGCTTCCTGATGCCGGCGATAGGGACTCATCTGAAGGGCTGAAAGCGAGATAAGCAAACACAGACTCAAAGTGTGAAGCCAACTGCAGCGTGGCCATGAACGAATATCAGACTGCGCAACCGATGCCAGCAGAATCATTGCCCAAAGGCGGAAAGGAATAAGAGAGAACGGATATGAAAAGCATGCGAAAACCGAAAGAGCCAACCAGGCGATGGAGAAAACCGGAGACCTGCGACAACCTATCCAAACACCGGCAAATGCCAACGCCAGCATCAGAATCATGGGAAGAAGACCATATTCCACCCCTGTTTGAAAATATTCATTGAAGGCTCTCGATGGGCAATCGGCCACCTTGACATATCTGGATTGATTTACCGTCCCGACATCTTCCATGGTCCAAGTATCCCATGTCGATTCCGGCAAGCGTTTGGTAAAAAAGGCTTCCTGTGTATGGCCATACTCACCGGCAAACTGTCCCGGACCGCAACCGAGCCATGGATGCTGCGACATCATGACCAGCGACATACGATTGACGAACATCCTTCCATCGGCCGATGGTTTCTTAATAATATAGGCACCCGCACAAAGCAGACCGCCGACAATCAGCGCGGCCACCGTCCTGAAAAGAGTTTTTTTCCGACTTTGGTGTAAGGCTTCGCGCCAACGGGGAATAAGGGAAGCATGGCAGACCACCCCGACCGACAATGCCGTTGCTGCTCCCAAACATGCCGCACGGCTCAATGTGAACGGCAACAGCAACATAGGCCAGACCGCCAACATGAGATATACATATCGAAGCCAATGAGAGCATTTCAGGGAGGCCATGCCAAACACTGTCAGGCCAAGCATAAGCCAACCTCCGTAAGGTCCGGGATTGAAGAACGACCCCGTCATATCATACAGACTGTGATGGGAATGGCTCAAGCCCAGCAGTTGGGACGTTCCACTCAAGCACTCCGAAACGGTCGGCACCGACAACAGCAACAATATCAGCCCTTCTCTCCACGGTTCAAGCCGCTCCGGAAGATTTGAAGACAGCATTTGTCTAAGTGAAAAATACACTACCGCATCCACAAGACTCTCCGACCATGACACAGAAAAGCCATTTCCATGCACCCAGACCGAAATTCCCTTCGTCAACACCCACAACAGAAACAAGACGTCAAGAGACGACCACTTAGGCCTCCCAAACCAGGCCGACAGTAACGACAGGCCTCCCAGCATCATCGTCAGCCGGAAATAGACAATATGCCAGCGTGTCAAATCCTCAGAGATGCCTTTCATTGAGACCCAGGTCATCGCCGACAGCACAAGGCAAGACATCACCCAAAGCACAATCACTCCCTGACGACTGCCCACGGAAGCATCTTCTCTCACCACCATACCTGCCTTCCGTTCTCGTAGGTGAAAATGCGTTCCTCCCGGCCGCCATCCAGACAGCGGAGCCAATACAGCGCTCCGGAAGGCGCATCTTCAAAGCGGAGGCTGTCAGTTTCCGCTTGTTGTTTTCCTAAAGAATTCCAACCATTGTCAAAAACAAACAATTCATACGTGTTACCAGGAACTATTCCATTGTCATCCGTCCTGGGCGAATAACGGATGGCAGACACCTTTTGAGGTTTACCAAAATCAACGCCTATCCATCCAGGTGTGGTTGTGTAACTCAAGACATCATTATCAAATGCTTTCAGATAGGTATCAGAATTTTCTTTCCGGGCCATTTCCGGTATAACACAACGGCTGTCAATTACCTTATGTAAAGAATCAAGATACGACAATTCACCGACATAGATACGACTCCCTGTTATTCTCCAATACCTATATGAAGGCACTGAATCGGGCACTTCCAACTCGGACACATTCAAGTGATGATTGATAGATACAATCGGTTGAGCATATTTGATTATGGTAAAATCAGAATCCTCGGAAGCCTCAAACGAATATTCCAACAAATCTTTTCCCCATTGGGTTTTGGAATATGTCAGTGGATATTTTCTTGTCAAAATCAGTTCGGAATCCGTATGAGATGAGGGGCATAGCGATTCTCGTTTTCCATCGGCATGAAGAATGAATGGCTGCCCTACAGCATACAATCCGTCTTCTCTTGCAATCACTGGCAAATACACTCCATTACATCCCATATTCCTGAATCGGACGAATGGTCCAAAATGCCTCGACCAAGCTACTGGTTTCCACTGCATTTCATTGAAAACGGCCAAATAGACATATTTACACCCAAGCGTTTTCACAGAGAGAACCACATCCGAAACACAGGCATACTGACTGGTGACATCTTTCAAAAAGGGCGATTGAAACAATTCCGGAACAATTTCCTTGGATGAAGTTCTTGCTTTTGGTATCGGATGATGACTATAGGTGCGTCGATAAACCTTCCCCGCACGTAAATTATCGGAATTCGAACTGTTATCGTCAATATAATACGGATCTACAATCACACTCCAATAATGACGTCCGTTGCGAGTGGACCATTCCGGCACAAAATCCAAGGCTACCGGCACGCCACAAGAACGCAAAGTGCTTGCTTCATAATGACAATTATCCTCACAATCAAATGTATATAATTTTCCGTCTGGAAGTTTTAAATCTTGTTTATATATATTGTCTGCATTGTTGATACGTTGATGAAGGAACTGACGTATATCAGTAGGTGTTAATGGTAAATTGTTCCATGCTGTAACTTCTTGACAGATATCCGACCACCAAAAATCTGTTGAATCAAGGTCGGGACATAAAGGGCCTTCGACAAACCGATATGGAAGCAAATATTCACAGAAGTCATCAAAAGAATTTTCTGTCAACCAACGGCAAGTGTGCCATATTTCCATCATTCTATCAATGTGGGAAATCAGAAACTCTGAATTCAAAAACTCCACATCATATTTCTTGGTATAATCCGCATATCTGACACGCATTGGAATCTGATATATCACTCGTCGAACCACATTGGACATATCGGGATAAAGAGAGTCCATTTTTTCATTAAAGCCATTGAGCGATTCACTCTCATAAGAATAATGTCCATTCATATTGGAAATCAAGAACTTTGCCGCATCCAACGCTTGCTTGTCTCCAACGGATTTATAATGATCAAGTACTTTCTCCAATTCGACACGATTGGCACCACTTTCTCTGAGCGAACGGTTCAACTTATTCGGAAAACCGCAAGAAGAAAACACAAACAGATAAAGACCTAAATACAAAAAGTATTTAGGAGCCATTTTGAATATCGACCTCATGAATCTGAGATGGATTTTGTCCTTAATCCAACTCCATTTTTTGTTTGGATTTGCTATATAATTGTCTGACATTATCTTCGGAAGACATAAAAAGGTCCAACGAAAGGAACTTGCGATCTGCTCCTGAATCTATCAGATATGCTGTAATCGCTTCTGATTTGGAAAGGACTTTATATTTGATAAAATCCTCCTGTTTGTCAAGATACTCATAAAGCAAATCTCTCAGACGCTTACGCATAGAATTGATATGACGTTGATACTTAATTATTGCGTCTATATCATCAAGAGATTTACCATATTCAACCACTTGTGAATTGATTATCTCAAATCCGTTTTTCATTAAAACGATGATTTCATGCAAATCGACAAGTGGCATTGATTGATATTCCGTCATAGTTTAATGCTTATCAATGAATGTATGAATCAGGCAAACCGCAGCGAACTATGGTGCAAAAGAAATCGGCTATGCCTTCACTCATAAATAAACAGCACCAGTCCATCATCGGGTTTCAGGTTTTTCAGACGCTCGAAATGACCCGCCACTTCGGGAAAATCTTGAAGAAGACTTGAGGCATCGATGTAGTCAAGACCTTTGTTGTCGGACGAAGCCCGTATCCAAAACCGGAATCCGGGAACCAAATCGTTCGTTTCGACGCTTCCTTGAAGAAAGTTCTCAGGAAGATTGTGCGGAATGACAAGATATCGCTTCTGACGGTTCAGGAAATACTCCACAAACAGATGTGTATGGTTTTGAAACACTTTTCCACGGCTTACATATTGATGTGAATACGAGTCTGAAACTATATCCTTTTCATTCTGATGTTTAGGGAGATACTTCCCGAAATCGATTTCAAAGCATTCATCCAAATCTTTGTCTTCAGCGGAATAACGCCAGAACGTCCAGGCGTCCGTCAAAGATACATAATAGGGAGTCCCCGGACAAAGACCATTGGATGTCAGCCAATTATAGTCTCCCGAGGAGGTCTGTTCTCTGAGAAATCCGCCCAGTTCCTTCCCGTCTTCATCAAAAATGCGGAGACAATCGTCCATCTGTTTTTTGTCAGGAATGGAGAACACTAAAAAAACGTCACCCACTTTATCGGATTCCATAGGAGCCACCGGCAGACTCAGACTCTTGACAAAGTTGAAATCCAAATCGTAACACAAAATCTTGTCGGTGGAAAAATCGGAGACATAGATTCCCTTGTCATCCACTTTGAACGATGATGCGTTAATATATTCTCCGTGACCATTGCCCCGGTTTTCCATCCGGTGAATCAAAGTCCCTTCCGTATTGAACAAATTCAGGGTTTGTGTCACTTTATCCAGCAGAAACAGGCTGTCCGAACGGAATTGAACCGCCGACACATCCAGCATCGGCGCTGCGGAATCTGTCTCCAACACAACGACCGAAACCGTTTTGTAAAAATCCGTCACTTGCAGTCCGGCCATCTTTGTGGCATCAACCGACAAGACAGTGATGGATTGAGTGCTGCATCCCATTAAGGCCACACAGACAAACATAAGACACAAAAACCTATTCATATTGTCAGAATGAATAATGTTTTTTGCATTCATTGTGTTGATAACATGACGAAGCATACCCACTATTTTTAGTACAAGTTGTTTTATGCAATAGTTCGTTAAAAAGTTTATAAATATATAGCTATCAACAAATTACATTTCAAATAGTCCGCTTTCGTTACTTCAACAGACAACTTTGCAACAGTAGAACTAAGGCCGAAAAAAGTGTTATAAATATATGATATTTACGCCTGAAATATTTGGATAAATGGCTGATATTCAGTAATTTAGTAGTTACCACACTATAAGTTACGAAATGCATATCAAACCACTTACCCAGCTCAGAGAGCTGATTGCGACAGCCCTCAAAAGTCAAGCAAATATAAGCAAATCTTTCCAATCATACTTCATTGAAACAATGGAACATTTTCTCACTCATACA
>JAZRWU010000335.1:0-4537 GCA_045599885.1 Bacteroidales bacterium
CGAATTTCTTGTATATGCTGCTGAAACTCAACCCAGCAGAGAATGTCACAACCGGCTTCTCCTTTGTCGCGGTTTTTGTCGTGATCAGGATGACGCCGTTTGCTCCCTGTGAGCCATAAATCGCAGTCGCCGACGCATCCTTGAGAATTTCTATCGTCGCGATATCCTGGGGACTGATACCGATAAGACCGTTGTTCTGCTCGACCATGCCGCTGTCAGGACCGCCGTTTGAACCCATATCGACCGAGGCGTCCGTGTTAAGCAAGACACCGTCGACGACGAACAAGGGCTGTGAATTTGAATTGAAAGAACTTGCGCCTCGGATTGTTATGCTGACCCCGGAATCAGGCGCGGCACTGTTTGACACAACCTGAACGCCGGCTGCGTGGCCCTGGAGAAGCTGGTCTATGGAACCACTCTGCATTGCCTTTGTCTCATCTATCTTCACGGAAGTGACAGATCCTGTGAGGTCGCTTTTCTTCATGGCGCCGTAGCCGACAACGACGACCTCGTCAAGAAGTTCCATATCCTCGGACAAGACCACGTCAACGCTTGTCTTTCCGTCCACTTCGACTGTCTGGGCGAGATATCCGATGCTTGAGATTAAAAGTTTAGTCTTGCCATCGGCCTTTGACACCAACGAAATCTTGAAGTTGCCATCAATATCAGAGGTGACTCCAACCGATGTCCCTTCTATCATTACTGCAGCGCCTATGACCGGTTCCCCTTTGGAATCCTTGACTGTTCCCTTGACCGTCATGCTGTTCTGGGCACAAATGACACCGGATACCAAAAAAAGGATGGCGACAATCAGCGAACCAAATATTCTTGTGATTTTGTCCATGGCCAATCTCTTCTAAAATTTAACATTCAAGCCCAGCACGACAGAACGGAAAAACGGGAAGGAACCATAATCCACCCCATATGAAAGAGCTGATATTCCAAAACAGTTTGTGTCGGGATTCCAACCACTGTACTTTGTGGCGTAGAACAGATTATTGGCGGAAAGGCTGACACTGAAAAGCTTGATCCATTTCACCTTCATCGGAATCGCATATGAAAGAGCGACATTGTCCAACCTCAAGAAATCACCTTTCTCATAGTCTTCCGGAACTGCGGCAAATCTGCCGCAGGACACCATCTTGTCTGCATTCAATATCTTGAATCCCCCGGCATTCGTGAAGTTTGCCTCGAAATTCAGGCATCTCCATCTGAACGACGTCCCAAAGCCCCCGTGGTACTTTGGAATCAAGTTGTTGTCCCTTCCAGACACTATCCCCTTCTCTTCTACGTCGGCCTCGTCAATAATGAATTCCCGGTCAAAGTTGTATGCGTAGTTGATTCTCAAAGACCAATCAAAATCAGATGCTTCTATAAAATGAAGCTCGGCATCCAGCTCTATTCCCGAATTTTCCAGCCTGGATGATCGGGTCTGGAGATAATCCCAGTTCTTTACCGCGACATACTGGGTAGCATTGAGCTTTCCATAATTGTATATCCGGAAATAATCTTCGGTATTCTTGCCAAAATATTTGAGAGCGACAGAATAACGGTTGCCAACGAACGAAGCATCCAAGCCGACATTGTATTCACTGCTGATGAGTTTGTCCGATCCATCATTATAGTTTCCAGTTCCGGCCGGAACCTCAGGCACGTTGTATATATACGAACCCAGATATTCGTATGGCATGGCTATAAATTTCCCGGCCTTGCCATATCCGCCCTCTATTTTCAAGGTTGAAACAGGCGGAATCTTTCCGTCGAACAGTTGCGCGAAATCCAGATATGCATTTGCTCCCCAATACAGATCCGGCTTCTTTTCGTATTTCTTGTTGAAATCATTATGGATATTGGCCTCCATACCGACAATGTTGTCGTAATCATAGTCAACTGACCCTATGACTGCAAACTGATTCAATCTCCTGGCATATTTGCGGATGGCATTGCGGCTTCCGTTTGAAGCAATACCCCGGGCTCTCCTGTAAGAAACTTCGTAGTTGCTAGCCCCCATCGCATTAGTCTTGTTGTCATAACCTATGAGGTCGCCTCCGGCTGATACATGCAGATGATGTTTTACCGCAAAATTTTGGACAAAGTCCAATTCCGCCTTCGCATTGTAGTTCAGCAAAGAATTATTGAGAATTCCAGCCGCTCCCTTGTAATCTGCGCCGAAGGATGTGTTTCCACCGTACCAGATGTAACGAGTTTGGTTCTGGTAGTCGATTCCGCCTGACAGATTCAGCTTGAAGCCGGGCAGGAAGATAGCATCCAGCCAAACGGAATTGACGGTCCTGAAATCCCTGGACTCGTCATCATAATCCTTAATCCATCCCGCCACGGAATCGGTAAACACTCCAGGCCCGACCTTTGACAAAATCATTGTGGAAGAAGAGCCAATCTGGTTGACGCCTCCTGTGGACAGCTTCTTTCCATAGGCCATGAAAGAATTGAAGCCGAAATGGAAGACCGTATTGGCGATTGTTTCGAAGTGAGTTGCAAGACCGGCATCAGTGGACGCCGTGTTCTTAATCGATCCCGTATTGCGGCGCAAAAAAAGAGAGACGCTGTAGCTCGAGTTGATCCCGGCAGCGCCACTGAGCCTGAGGCTGTGATTATGCAGCAAGCCGGGGCTGAACGCCTCTCCGTTTCGGGAAGGGATGGAAATGCCGAAATTTGAGTTCCACTTGAGACTTTGCTCAGTTTGCTGCGTTCTTTTTGTTTTGACAACAATCACTCCGTTGGCCCCATTCACACCGTACTTTGCCGCCGCAGAAATGTCTTTAATGACTTCTATCGACTCTATTTCATACGGGTTGAGCCATGAGAAGTTGCCAAGTGGGGATGTGTGGCTCCTGCCAGAAAAATCTTGAATATATGTTCCTCCGGTGCCGTCAAGGATTTCTTCTCCACTGGCAAAGAACGGGTTGAGATTCTGGTTTATGGCAGACCCAATGACAGCCCCGTCCACAATCCATAATGGCTGCGAGTCCCCTCTTAGAGTGTTGACGCCGCGTAGGTGGACATTAACCTCTCCGTTTGGGTTGCCGTCAATGAGCGACACTCTCACACCGGACACCTTCCCCTTGAGAAGATCGGCGGGCGAGGTGGCCACAGCCTTTGTGACCTCAAGCGTATCAGTAACCCTTGTCTGTGAGAAAGCCGTATTGGCCAAGCACAACAGGCAGAAGATCGACAACATCGGTTTCATTTTATTTGACTTCTATGATTTCAGTGTGGTCGGCCCCGTCCTTATCAGTCCAGCTTATCTTGTATTTTCCCTTGAATCCTCGCCAGACAATCATTCCATCCCTGTCCGGTTTTACTTCAAGATTGGTGCGCCACTCGTAGTTTATCAGTTTTTCAAGCGCATAATATGCAGGTTTTGCTTCCATTTTTCCGTTGAATATCCCCGGTCTTCCCGGCTCTCCGGCAGCACCGCCTGCATCAACAAGATTCCACCAGGTAATCCCCATCATAGAGGGGACACTGAACCACAGCCTGTAAAGGTTTCTCGCGATTATCGCCTGTATCATCTCCCCATCAGGACCCTTTGCGGAAGCGATGGTGATTTCGCTGATACAGGTTTTGTCTATCCCGTATTGGGAAAACCTGGCGAAGAATTTCCTGACAGGTTCAGGCTCAACCAGTTTCACGGCGGGGTTGATGTGCTTTCCCGCAGCAATGCCCTCGATTTGCTGGGGATTGAAAATGTGCATCTGGGAACCCGCAACATCAATTTTCGCCCCACGGGCAAGAAGATTGCCAATCTCCTCAAAATAGCTGTCATTAAGAGCGAAATCATTGATGTTCAAGATAGCTCCCGAGCCATTGCACTCATTTGCCTTCTTGAAAGATTTGAAGACATAATCCGGAAAGACTATTCCGTAATGGGAACGGCACATGGGAGCGTCCGGGTCAAGATCCTTGAGCTCATAGTCGTGGGCGCTTTCATTCACCACATCCCAGCTTTGTATACGTCCCGCATAATGAGACATGACATCCTCCACATGCTGAAGGTATTTCGTCTCTATCGATTTTATGTACGTAGGCACCTGGGCCGCGATGTATTCCGTCGGGAGAGTCTTGTACGAAGGTTCGTGCTGGGCAAGAGCGTGATACACCTGCTGTTCCAGCGTATCAAGAGCCATACGTTCATTAATGGGAATACCGTCGAACTGGAGCCACAAAGGCCAAGTCTTGCGATTCGCCCAGACAAGCGGATGCCCATGAACATCGACGCCGTGAGCATTGCACCATTCCACTATTGGGTCTGTCGCAGGACGACGCCAGTGCGGTTGTACGGTCTTGTTTGTCGCCTTGTTCCACCACGCTTCGGAATCCACGTACTTTGGAGCATAGCGCGGACAACCGGGAATAGGCTCGAGGGTCGACCAGTACAACGGGATTGTCGCCCTGTTGAACAGAGTTCCGAAAAGGTTGCGGTATTTTGCATTTCTTTCGGCAGAGCCAAGCTGATTCCAGTTGAAGGCGGGGGCACCGAAAATGAATTCCGAGGAGATTTGCTCGACCCTCACCT
>JAZRWU010000336.1:0-7497 GCA_045599885.1 Bacteroidales bacterium
CTGACCGTTGAGATAGAGCTCGTATAAACCCAAGCCCGTGACAGCCACCACCGCCTGCTTGATTCCGGCATCGCGGACACGGAAGACATTACGCAGATATCTCGCCGACAGACGGGCGTTGGTGCCTTCATTCTCCCAGGGGAAAGCGCGGTCCATACCAATCCACTGACTTGATTTCCAATCTTTCTCATCCTTCAGAGCCGTCAGGAAAAAAGCCGTTTCCGATTCCTGGGGCTCCGTATTACGGTTGATCCACACACGGACTTTCCAATAATAATAACTGGCGGATTCCAAAGCCGGACCTTGATAATCCAACAGGACAGATGCATCCGACCTGACTACGCCGGAATTCCAGACATCCGCCTCTCCGGCCTGCAGTTTCTCGGCCGAGCTGGCCACCAATATCTGATAGGCCTGCTGCTCCACGGCACGGGCCTGTGCCTCAATCTGCCAGCTGAAACGTATATTTTCAGTTTCCACGCCCAAGGGATTGCGTCGCTGACCACACTCCGGAGAGACGACTTTGAACGGAACCGGGATGTTGGCGGCCGAAACCGTCATCACTCCCAACAAGACCCATAACAAGGCCCCTATTTTTTTCAGGATCATAATTCTGTACGTTATTTCAGGTTATTAGAACCTGTTTTGAATTTCTTACAACTGAATATAATCGGTTTGGGAATCGGCCACCACGAGAACGCGGTCATCGTGTTCTTCAAGAGCCTGATAGGAGAACTCCTGAGCCTCGCTGTTTTTGAACTGGCCGATGTATTCAAACTGGCCGTTACGGGTATTGAACCACCAGGCGTTCTTGGTGTCACCGCTGATTTTGGTCATATCCACGCTGAAAGGAATGGCTTCGTAATCGTAAACCAGCAGATAATCCTCTCCACGGGTGGCCATCAGATGCTCATGATGCGTGGGATTCTCTCCGACAATGACGCTCTGGTCGGGAATGCGTTTGAAATAATTCTGTCCGTCTTTTCCGGCAAAAGTCATGATAAGCTTCTTGACATACTGCATCTGGCTGAATCCGGGATTGTTCAAAGCTTCCTTCCACGATTCGGTCGCACCATAAGCGCCGATACGGCCGTTACCGCCGTGCATCGACATAATGGAACTGTTGCCGTAGGTATGTCCCATAGCGCCGGCGAAAACCGACCAGTAGGCGTAACGGCGGACATCAAAATCTTTCCAACGCGGCAGGGTATAATCGTGCAGGCCGTAAGGGATTCCCTCATAGCTGGGCTCGCCGTCCACCACCGGTTTGAGCGGCTCGGCGGCTTTGCCGATTTCGACATAACGCCAGTTGTCTTCCTCGCAGGAATCGGGCAACAGACCATGCTCGCCTTTGGCCAGGCTCTGACCATAGCAACGGTGGCCGCTCTGGAACATATGGAAATCAATCCAATCGGCATCCTTCCACCAAACCGTGGAAATCGTGCGGCCGAAAGGATGATAAGTCATCAGGTGATTGTGGTCAATCGATTTGATGGTCCTGGCCAGTGTCTCCCAAACTTCGGGATGGACATCGCCTTGAATATCGCCGCCAATAATCCACACGATGTTGGGCTGGTCTTTGTAACGTTCCGCCAGGAAAGTGCCGTAACGGACAGCCTGTTCCTCGTTCATCAGTTCTTTCTTGACCAAACCGCCCCAGATGCAGACCATACCGATGTAAATACCTTTGGATTCAGCCGTTTTGATGATATAATCCATGTGCTTCCAATAGCCGTAACCGGGAGTCTCATCGATACCTTCGAACTGGAAATCCTCGGGGATGGACAATTCGCCGTAAATATTGCGGCAGGGCACTCCGTTGATGGTCTGGACTTGAACCACGTTGTAACCGGCCACACGGCAGGCTTCGAGATAGTATTCAGCATCGGCGGTGTCGAGACGTTCGGGCAACAGCCAACCGGTCTCGCCCTGCCAGAAGAAAGGCTTGCCGTTTTCAAACTGCAGATAGCAGTTCGTAGGATCGACCGTCAGACGGCCGTTACTCCAAGGAAGGTTGCTGTCAACCGTCTGGCAGGAGGTCCAGAAAAAGCACGTAAAGGCTATTGACAATACGGCGCAAAAGCTCAAGATTCGTTTCATTGTGTAAGTATTTTAAGTTCAACAATCAGTTTCGTGTCTCTGCCCGGCTTCTCAAAACCGCCGGATTTCCGCCAAGCACATCAATGCCGTTGTTCTCTCCCGGCATATATACCGTAGCCGAGGTGTTGGCGGGAAGATTCAAATGGAGAATAAAAGCATCGTCCGTGCGTTCCCATTCCACTTCCACCCGGCCATACAAGGTTTCCGTATGAGCCTTGACCCAGGACAGGTCGCCGGGAGCTTCGGGTTTGACAATCAGATGCTGACCGCCGGGATGCTCCGGATCGAAACGGATGCCGGCCAAAGAGGTATAGAACCAACCGTCGATAGCACCTAGCATAAAATGATTCCATGAGGCGCCTTGGCGGGGATCCCATTGTTCGGTCAGGGTGGTTGCTCCAAACTTGAGCTGATAACCGTAACCCGGCACCTCCTGATGATTGTGCATTTTGTACATCAGTTCATTCTGTCCGTGTTCGGCCAGATAATCAAACATATAGCGGTTGCCGACCTCACCGGTGGTCAGACGGTTGCCGTGGGCCTGGATGTCGGCAATCAGATGTTCCAAGGCCTGCTCCTGATATTCGGGAGCCACCATTCCCATATAAAGAGGAATCGCATACGAGGCCTGACTGCCCGTGTCGTAGATACAACTGTCCGCCTTGAAGAAACGCTCATTGAAAGCGGCCAATACTTCTTTGCCGAGCGCCTCATACTGATCTGCCTCGGCTTCCAAGCCTTGCATCCGGGCGGCTTTGACCACATGCCGGATGAAATAGTAAAGATGCGCCGTTCCCACAAAGGGGACAGAGGTATTCTGTGCGAATCCGGGGCGTTTCTCGCCGAAATCATACCAGTCGCCCAATCCGCAGGTGGTGATATGATGATCGGAAGTGGATTCCAGATAATCGACGTAGGCTTTCATCACCGGATAATACTCCCGTATCAGCCTGTCGTCACCGAAAAACTCATAATAACGGAAAGGCAGGAGCACCGCCGAGCCGCCCCATTCGGGGGAATCCTGCCAGACACCGCCGAATTCAACGTAATTGGGCGCCGTACTGGGCACCATTCCGTTCTCATACTGGGCATCGGCCATATCGCGCTCCACTTTGGCGAAATAACGGCTCATATCGTAGGTGTAGAGCAAGCCGGTGGCATTGAGGTGATTCTGCTCCTGCCAACCCAATTTCTCACGATGCGGACAATCGGTGAAATTACCCTGCATATTGCTGCGGACAGCCATCTGAATCAAATGGTGAATATCGGTGAACAGGCTGTTGGAGCAGGCGAAATCGCCGTGTATCTTCGCGGAATTGAAGATAAAGCAAGACTGAACCTTCTCTATGACTGGAAGTTGATTTGGATTCGGCTGACCGGCCGGCACCGCTCCGTCAATCTGGATATAACGGAAACCGTAGTAAGAGAATCTCGGATGCCAAGTCTCCAAACCATCTCCTTTGAGCGTATATTCATAATAATGAGGACGACCCGACTGGCTCTGGTTGACCAGGCTGTCGCGTCCCAAGGATTCCCCGACAGTCAGACGGATCCTGGCTCCGGCCTGACCCCGGACTTGGATTTCAGGGAAACCGGCAAGGTTCTGTCCCATATCCAAGACATACGTCCAGTCTTCGGCCGGTGTCTGGGGGCCACGGCGACGTTCGGCTTCATGGCGAAGCGGATAACGGGAAATCTTCCGAACGCCGTATCGCTCACATATCCGTACCGGATCGGCGCTTTGGGCTCTCAGCTGACCTTTGGGTGCCTGTTGAAGCACCACATTCCGCCAAGAACTGTCGTCAAAACCGGGAGAATTCCAACCCGGCTGTTCCAGACGGGCATCATAATCCTCACCACCGTATATATCATTAAAGACTATCGGGCTGAGATCGTATTTCCACGAGCCGTCGCTGACCATGTCTTCCGAACGGCCGTCCGTATACTCCACATGCAATTTGAAAAACAAAGTCGGAGCGCCGAAGCTGCCCAGCATCTTACGGTAACGGCCTCCCTGAACATTGAAAAAGCCATTACCCAGCAATATTCCGAACGCATTGTCCTTCTTCAACTGGCGGCTGACATCATAGATATTATAATAGACCGTCTTGTCGTAATCGCTCCAAAGCGGAGCAAATTCGGCATCACCCTGCTTGATTCCGTTGAGTGTCAGTTCATAATGTCCCAAGCCGCAGATATAGACCAAAGCCTTGGCCACCTTGCCCGAAGGCCGGAACTCCTTGCGGAGATAAAGACTTTTGCGCGAAAGACTGTCGACGGCGGCCCAAGCGGCTTTTTTCTCGGGACTGCGGCTGAGTGAGCCCGCCTCATAATCACGGCCGTAAGGTATACGGGCATCTTCGCGGGTAATGGCGCCTATCCAATGGGCATCCAACCAATTGTCAGCTGGAGCCGTACGGAAATGCGCCTTCTGCGACCAAGCCGAATTTTTTCCTTGGCGGTCGGATACCCGGACACGCCAATAATAGTCGCTGCCGGGCTGCAATTCCTCTCCCTGGTATTCAATCAGCTGACTTTGATTGGTCCGGACATCACCCGAAAACCAGACCAATTTGCCGGCCGCATCATACACCTCGATGCGATAGGAAGACTGCCCCGTGGTACCGGCCGGCCATTGCCAACCGAAACGGGGTTGGGTGTTTTCCACCGCGAGAGGTTCGGATTGATATTCACAACACAGATTCTCCACCTTGAAACTCTGACAGCCGAGCCACAAAGCCGCCACAGCCATAGCTGACCAAATGCCTTTCATCTAATATTCTCCTATTCTTGAAAAAAACGGCTGCCATTGTTCGATGACAGCCGTCTTCATTATTTCCGTTCAAATATTAGCCAATCAATATCTATCCTCATCCTCGATCATGGAGGTAGGGATGAACTCAACATAGTCGAAGCCGAAATACGGATCACCGTCGCTTCCGTCACCCATACCGACAGCCTTGATACGCAGGGTATGCTGGATACCGTCGGCGAACTCATAGCGGCCGATGATACGACGCATGGTATTCATATCGTACCGAGAATTGGGCTTGGCGGCCGAGCCGGAAGGATAGGCGTGGAAGCAGGCCGGGCCCTTCATCCATCCACGGTTACGCAGATCCTTATCGTTCTGGGCGATAGCTTCTTCATCACGGGTCTCACCGTCTTCAAGGAGCAACGAACTCTCGACAATCCAACCGATGTCAGGATGGTCGGCTTTCTTCTTCATATCAAGAGGAATACCGTTCGGACGGCCGTCCACGTAGATTTGCAGGATGGAGCTGGCACGTGTCTTGATACCCAGACGGAATTCCCAAGTACCTTCGGGGATAGGAGGCAAGTTATAGGTGAAGTCATACCAACCGTAGATGTAGAACATACAACCTTGATGCTGCACACCGCCGTTATGCGGGTCGGTCTGGCAGACCTTGGTCTTCTCATCGTTATAAGTAAGGTTCTTGAAGAAGCCTTGAGGATAATAGGTGTTCTTACCTGTGTTCTGGATAGTACGCTTGCCGATGTTCATCATTTCCGGCATCGTGGCATAGACATCGATGCGGAGACGCTTGTTGAGCACATCGTTGACCACTTCCTCGTCATAAACCAGCACATCGCCGATTTCGTACAGCATACCGTTGAGACAGACGTTGACCATCTGGAGCAAAGGAACGAAACTGCCATCCGACTTGACGTTGAAGACCGGCCGGTAGGAGGTAGATACCGTGCCGTTGCCGTTATCTATCCGGACAGGACGTTCACGGACCTCAATCAGTGAATAGGGAGCCATCGGCTCAATGAAATCGTTGACATCGTGATCGTAGCCTTCGGTGGCGGCATCGTGGATCTCACCGGCGTGCAGATAGGATACGTCGAAGAGGAACTCGTTCTCGTAGGCCATGTGATCGAAGATATGGTAGGCCATGAAACGGTTGAGACTGTTGTTGGGATCCGTCGGATCGCTGATGTCGGCATACTGGGGATAACGGGGATCATAGACCTTGGCAGCGTAGGCTTTAAGTTCTTCCATACACTTATCCATATCCGAGGTATCGGTGACAATGCCTTTATTGAGATAAAGTTCATTGGATTCGGCCAATGCGGTATAGAAGAACAATCTCTCTTCCGGAATATTGGACGAATTGATACTCTTGCCGTTCTGATCGACGAAAGAGGCAGGGCGTTTGTAGGATTCATCCTTGAACTGCAACAGTTTCTCACTCAAACCAGTCAGATAAAGAGCACGGGAGAAAATCGAGAAGCGAGGCTCACCGGCCACCATTTCGGGCAGGAAGAAGTTGGACGGAACCATCACGCGGTTGGTGCCGTGGATCACACCGTTGTGGACTTCCTGATCCTTGAGGAGGATTTCCGCATCTCCGTTGACAAGAATGTTGCCCGTAGAAGCCAGATTCTTGAAAGAGACCTCAATATAACGGGCTTTCATATTACGTTCATCCAGACGGCCTTCCGGGAATTGGGAGGTGAGATAGGAAGCCTTGTCAATCAGCTGGAAATAAACCATATCCTTCAGGATGTCCATACGGTCGGGACGGGCGGAGAGGAAGGAGTTCAGATCCGTGGCGCCCGAGTCGGCATAATAGGCCTTCATCGCCTCATTGACCGGGGCGAAACAAGTATAATTGCCGTAAGTGGAAAGCAGATTGATGATTCCCGTCGTATCGAGCACACGGCAGAATTCATTGAGCGATTCGGTTTCTCTGATGAAAGAGGCCACCGTCTTACCGGTAAAAGTATAATAAGCATCACCGACATCATCACTGTCAAAGCAGGAGTTGAAAGTGAAAAGACCGGCCAACAGCATCAAGACTGTGGCTGAAACGTTACAGATGCGGGAAAAGAGCATTTTCTTCATATATCTGACATTCAGTTGTTTACAACATCAAAAACTCCGAAAGCAGCTTCAATAGCCTATTCCGGATTTATTTTGTTGCAATTTTACGCAGAATTGCCGGAATTATACCATTAAAATTCGTTAAATAATGACAAGGTTGGTTGGTACTCATAAGCACCGATATCCGACATTCCATCATCCAGACGGTAATTCCCTTCAAAATCCCAAGGGCTGAGGGAAGTCCAGGCGGTGTCGGCCTGTCCGATAAGGATAGAACCGCTGTCGGGACGGAAATCATAACGGTAATCCTCTCCCAAGACATGGACGAAACCCGGGCTCTTGTTATAGGTCACCGCTTCCGAATATTCAGGAGGCAATTCGGTAAGAGTACGGAGCAGGCAATGACGGAAAAAGAAATTGTGAGCGTAATCCTCCAGCAATCCGAGACCGACTTCCTCCTTGTGGGTGCCGTATATGACCGTATTGACAAACTCCGCCCGTTCCAAAGGATAGGGTATCAGGCTGCCAAGACGGATCGTAGCCAT
>JAZRWU010000337.1:0-2087 GCA_045599885.1 Bacteroidales bacterium
CAATCAGGATACACCCGAAGGCAAACGCCTGTACGAATCGGCATGGCAGATTCTCAAGAATCTCAAACTTGAGAAAAATGAGATTTCCTTGGCCGACACGGCCGACAGCGTGGCGATATTCGCTGAGACGGCTTTCAACGGAGATGGCCTGATTACGGTACAGTCCACGGAAGATGAAGTTCTTAAACAAACAGTAGAGGCGGTCATCGCTGTGGAGGGTTCGGATATGGACCGTTGCGGTCTGCCGGGTGTGAATGCGGAGCGCATCGAGGCGTTTTACACGCATTGCGCCGAACTAGACAGCTGGTATGCCGTCAGCGAGGCCGATCCGAAATCCGTTTTCCCCTACGGAGAGCATACCGCAGAGGCTTATAATGCCTATAAGTCCCTCAAGGATAAAGTGGAGGATTATTTTGTCCGTTGCAAACTGGTCGCATTCGACCAGGAGTCATCCCCGGCGCTCAATGTCTCGCTGGCCAGAGTAGAAGCTGTCAGCGGCAAGAATCTTTCATCCTCCGATGAGGAAATCGCCGCCTATCCGCTCGCTCACATCGGTCAGGAGGCGCTTCTGCCTCTCGATAAAGGCATCAACCCGGCCTGGGAAGCCGTTTTCCGTACCTTCAGGACTTTGGTGGCCGAGGTGGATTTTGCCGGAAAAGAAAGCATTACCCAAGAAGAATGGAATACCTTGGCCGCTAAATTCGCTCCCTATGAAGCTTGGATGGCGGATGCCAAAGGTCAGGCTGTGGAAACACTCGGTCTGGAGAAGGTGCGTTCATTCTTGAAAGAAAACCATAAGGAGGCTTTGCTGAAACTCATTGAACAGGACAATGCGATGAAGGACGACGCCGAAGGTATCGATGCCGTTGACCGTCTGCTGCATTATTGCCGTCATATCTATGAATTTGTCCGCAATTATGTGACTTTCTACGATTTCTACTCCAAGGACAAAAATCAGAAGGCTGTATTCCAGGCCGGTACGCTTTATATTGACCAGCGTTCCTGCGAGCTCTGTCTGAAAGTCAGCGATATGGGCAAGCATAATGCCACGGCTGGCCTGAGCGGCATGTATCTGCTCTATTGCGATTGCGTATGCAAGGAGAAACCCGACAAAATGACCATCGTCGCCGTATTGACCGACGGTGAAGTCAGCGATTTGCGCGAAGGCAAGAATGCTGTTTTCGTGGACCGCCAAGGCTTGGACTGGGATGCGGTTGTGGTCAAGATTGTGGACAATCCCATCAGCATCCGTCAGGCTTTCTGGTCACCCTACCGCAAGTTCGGCCGCTTCATCTCGGATCAGGTGAGCAAGTTCGCCTCCACGCAGGACGATAAAGTCACGGGTGATGGTATCGGCAAGATTACGGCAGCCACGGAAAATGTGGCCAAGCCCGGAGCCGCTCCCGCTCCCAAGCAGCCTTTCGACATCGCCAAGTTCTGCGGTATTTTCGCCGCCATCGGTTTGGCTTTGGGCTACATCGGCGGTTTCCTGCTGAAATGCTTCACCGGACTGGTCTCGCTCAAATGGTGGGGCATCATTCTGGTCATCGTGGGCATCATGCTGCTCATTTCCGGTCCGGCGATGCTCTTGGCTTGGACGAAGTTGCGCAAACGCAATCTCTCGCATGTCCTCAACGCCAACGGCTGGGCCATCAACGCCGGTGCGCTCGTCAGCATCCCCTTCGGCAATACTTTGACCGATATGGCCGGATTCCCTGTAATGAAGGTCAAAGACCCCTATGCCGTCCGCAAACCTTTCTGGCGCAAGGCTCTCGATGTGATTCTGATTCTTGGTGTGCTGTTCTGTATTCTTTTCTTCACCAATTGTCTTTCGCGTGTAGGTCTGCCTTCGCCTAAGGCCCGTGCCGCCGCTGCCGCCGCCGCTGCCGCTCAAGATTCGATAGAGATGGCTGTGAAAGCAGGCGATACGCTCCAGCTGGTGGTGGAAGAAGTTCCCGTCGCCGCCGAAGAAGTGGTGGCGGAAGAGGCGCCGGCTGAATAAGGATCTGTCTCTCTAAGAACCTGAAAAATGAAAATGAAGAATTATCTCGTGACAGGAGCGGCCGGCTTTATCGGCTCCAACTATG
>JAZRWU010000338.1:0-2652 GCA_045599885.1 Bacteroidales bacterium
GGTTGACCGTCGTGATCTCGAGTTCCCCGCGGGCCGACGGGCGGATGGACTTGGCCACCTCCACCACCTTGTTGGGATAGAAATACAGGCCCACCACCGCATAATTCGATTTGGGTCGGGCAGGCTTTTCCTCAATGGAAAGACAATTGCCCTGAGCATCGAATTCGGCCACGCCGTAGCGTTCCGGATCGTTGACCCAATAGCCGAACACCGTCGCCTTCTTCTCCTTCTCGGCCACTTCCACCGCGTTTTCAAGCATTTTCCCCAGACCGGCGCCGTGGAAAATATTGTCGCCGAGCACCAGGCAGACCGCATCGTCGCCGATGAATTCCTCGCCGATGATGAAGGCCTGCGCCAGACCGTCGGGAGAGGGCTGGACGGCATATTCGAAACGCACTCCGTAATCGCTCCCGTCCCCCAAAAGGCGTTGGAAGGAAGGCAGGTCCTGCGGTGTGGAGATAATCAGAATCTCGCGGATGCCGGCCAGCATCAGGACGGATATGGGATAATAGACCATCGGCTTGTCATAGATGGGAAGCAGCTGCTTGCTGACTCCTTTGGTGATGGGATACAGGCGGGTGCCCGAGCCTCCGGCCAACACAATTCCTTTCATGAATTTCCGTTTGTGTGAATCTCCGACAAAAATAATGATAATATTTGCATTTCGCTTGTTTTTCCGGCTTTTCGTTTGGTTACATAAGAAAAACAGCTCCTTAATAAGGATTTTCAACCGTTTCTTATTACTTTTGTCCCTTATCCGACAACTCATCATCCAATGAAGAAGTACCATTCATTATATATCGCTGTTTTTCTTATCTGTCTTGCGTTCTGCTCCTGTCAGGGCAGGAAAAACTCCTCCTCGCCAGAGGGTGTGGAGACACCGCCAGAACCGGAATATCTTCTGGACATCTGCATCGATTCTCTGGTCAGGAACGATGGCCGCATCGGCAACGGTGAGAATCTGTCCACCCTGCTCAACCGCTGGGGCGTAGGCAGAGATGCCGTCCTTCAGAGCGTCGCAGCCGCCGACAGCGTATTCGATGTCAGGCGACTCAGGGCCGGCAACGACTATATCGTGCTGGAGACGAAAGATTCCCTGCCCCAGTTGCGATATTTCATTTACGAAGAGAGCATGACCGATTTCGTCGTTTTCCATTTCGGCGACAGCATTCAGGTGTACCGTTACTGCAAAGACATCGTCAAGGAAGAGAACACCGCAGCGGGCAGCATACATTCATCGCTCTGGCAGAACCTTCACAGCCAGGGATACAACCCGATGCTCTCCAGCAAACTGGCCGACATCTATGCTTGGCAGATTGACTTCTTCGGCATACAGGAGAACGACTCCTACAAAGTGATTTTCGACGAGTTTTTCGTCGATGACACTCTGTCGGCCGGATTGGGAGACATCCACGCCGCCCTTTTTCATCATGACGGCAAGAATTATTACGCCATACCTTTCGAGCAGGACGGTTTCCTGGAATATTTCGATGAGAACGGCGTCAATCTACGGAAAGCCTTCCTCAAAGCACCGCTCAACTATTCCCGGATTTCCTCCCGCTTCAACCCCTCTCGCCTTCATCCCATTCTGCGTATCCGCCGTCCCCATTACGGTGTGGATTACGCCGCACCGGCCGGAACTCCCGTCGTGAGCATCGGGCAAGGAGTGGTCACAGACAAGTCCTATCAAAAGGGAGGCGCAGGCTATTATTTGAAAATCAAGCACAACGCATCATATACCACCACCTATATGCACCTTAAGGGATTTGCCAAAGGCATCGCGGTGGGCAGCCACGTTTCCCAGGGACAGGTCATCGGATATGTCGGTGCCACCGGTCTGGCGACGGGGCCCCATCTCGATTTCCGCGTCTATCGCGACGGTCAACCCATCGACCCGCTCAAAATGGAGTCGCCGGCCGCCAATCCGCTCCGTAGCGAATTCCGGGACAGTTTCGAGGTGGTGAAGACGTTCCTGATGGCCCGTTTGGATTCCATTCAGATTCCCGAGCTTACGGCGGACAGTCTTGCGGTCAATTAAACAGCTTCTAAACAGCTTCCCATTTTCGGCATGTATTTCAAGGATATCATAGGACAGGAGGAAGTGAAAGGACGTCTGCTCCGGATGGCGGCGGCCCGACATCTGCCCCATGCCTTGCTGCTGGACGGGATGGAGGGTTGCGGAGCCCTGCCTCTGGCTATCGCCCTGGCCCGCTGGCTCTGCTGCACGGGAGAAAAAGGGACAGAAGCCTGCGGACACTGCCCTTCCTGCGTTCAGTTCAACAAACTGGCGCATCCCGACCTGCATTTCGTATTCCCGATATACAAGCCGTCTTCAGGCAAAACCTATTATTGCGATGATTTCCTGGAAGACTGGCGGTCGTTTCTGCTCCACAGTCCTTATTTCGGATTCAATGACTGGATGACGCATCTGACGCCCAACAACGCGCAAGGCATGATTTATGCTGACGAAGGCGGCGAGATCCTGCGCAAACTCAGCCTGAAGAGTTACGAGGCCGACTGCAAAATCATGATTGTCTGGCTGCCCGAGAAAATGCATCCGAATTGCGCCAACCGCCTGCTGAAGATATTGGAAGAGCCGCCCAAAGACACATATTATATAATGACGGCGGAGAAAAAAGAAGGTGTACTTGA
>JAZRWU010000339.1:0-3077 GCA_045599885.1 Bacteroidales bacterium
ACACAAAAGAAGCGAAAAAACCAGAAGATTGGTGTTTTCGTCGAAAAGCGCTTCCAGTTTCTCCAAATCAATCTCATAGTCGATTGCCGGGTCAAGCTGGTAGATTCTCGTTTCTATACCGATTGATTTTGGAATGTCATAGTGCTGCTGATAGGACGGTTTGATTACAACACAGTTCTTATCGAATTCAACGATACCCATGATAACAATGTCATTGGCACCTGTACCGCCGTGGACCATCATGACCTGTTCGGGTTTAACGTCACCGTTTGGATAGAATCCGCATACAGCTTTCTTTACTCTCGGGGAACCGGTTGCATCGCCATGATGATAGTGAAGGCTGAATGTTCTCATCTGCTCCAGAAAAGCATCCAGGTCCTGTCCGGTCGTTTCAAAAAGCTCGCTCATATTAACAGCGCTTACACAGCTTGAGCCTAAATTGATTTTCGCAAGGGAGTCCATCGGGTTTAACCACTCCTCGACTCCGAACCAAGCCATTTTCATATTTTTCCCCTCCTGGTATCAATCGTGTTTAGTTATACTATTGTCAATGACTTTGTATGCTCAATATATCCCTATGATGACAGTTTTGCAATGATTATCCATATCAGCAGGAAGCCTTTGGCCATTGATAATATCCCGCCATGTGATACAGGGTTAGAATGAAAGGGTGAAACGGAATCCTTGGTGATTTTTGCAAAAAAAAGACAGAAAATGAAATTCTATCTTGACATAGCAAAAATGACTACATATAATCATACAAAAATGAATATTTACCTTGCTGATTTTTATTCATCAGCGTCAGGATGGAGGCGCGGCACATCAAGAGTAAACCGGCATTATGGAAAAACAAGTTTTCCGCCGGCAGAAAGGGATTGCCGCCGAAGCTGAAACGAAGCCTGTTTACCGTTTCGGCTGGGCCGTCGGAGAATATCTGCCGGACTGTCACAGAAATGTGGAGCGCTATCATTGGTAAAAAGTAACACGATTATCCCGTACCGGTGGTCGGGATGCCTGTTTTGTTAACATACCGTGGATCGTTCCGACCCGCGGTTTTTTTTGTTATATCGCGTATAAGAGAAAGGGGAACACTATGAGCTTTATCATGAAATTTCTGGAAGTCGTTCAAGACTTCGGCAACTGGTTTTGGGGTTTGCCCATTCTGATCCTGATCGGCGGCGGCGGACTATTCCTGAGTATTTATCTTGGCTTCCCGCAGATCAAACACTTTGGCTATTCGATGAGTCAGACCTTTGGTTCGATGACCAAGAAAAGGGAAGAGGGCAAGGTACGGCCCTTCTCTGCAGCCTGCGCGGCACTGGCTTGTGCTGTGGGTGCTTCCAACATCGTCGGTGTTCCCGTGGCAATTGCGCTCGGTGGTCCAGGCGCCGTGTTCTGGATTTGGATTCTCGCTATCCTCGGCATGTGCACGAAATACTGTGAAGTCGCCATGGGCATCAAATACAGAAGGAAAAATGAAGTCGGCGAGTATGTCGGCGGTCCTGCCTACTATCTGCGCGGTCTCGGCAAGAAGATCGGAGTTGTCTTCGGTGTAGGCTATGCATTCCTCTTCATGATCGAACTGGTTCCGTCCTTGGCCTCTCAGGGCGTTTCTGCTGCTTCTCAGTTTACCGTATTTGGGGATAACCCCAACATTCAGACTATTTCCGGCATCATCATTGCCATTCTGGTCGCAATTATTCTTGTTGGCGGGTTTAAGCGTGTTTCCAGCGTTACCGATATCATGGTTCCTGTAATGGCAGTTCTGTATGTGCTGGGCGCTCTCGTGATCATCTTTACAAACATCGGAAAACTTCCTCTCATGATCGGTCTCATCTTCAAGGACGCTTTCACCGGTCACGCTGCTACCGGCGGTTTTGCCGGTGCGACGCTGATGATGGCCATCCGCTGGGGTGCAGCGCGCGGTGTATATTCCAATGAAGCTGGCGTCGGCTCCACTATTGCCGGTCACTGCACCGCTGATACCGACCATCCTATTCGTCAGGCTCAGTTCGGTATCTTTGAAGTATTCACGGATACCATTGTGATCTGTACCATCACCGCTCTTGCAGTTCTCTGCTCCGGCGTATGGACGCAGGAGGGGCTTGAAGGCGGTCAGCTTGCTCTGGCAGCATTTCAGTCTGTCTTCGGCGGCTTCGGCGCTATCTTCGTTGCTTTTACGGTATTTCTGTTTGTCTTCTCGACGATCATATCCGCAGGCTTCTTCGGCCAGGTTCAGGCAGAGATCCTCTTCGGCAAGAAGTTCTCTAAGATCTGGGTATTTATGTATCCGATCTTTATTGCCATTGCCTGCGCGTTCTCCAATGTTGAAGTCATGTACATGATTACCGACGGATTTATGGGCATCATCGTCATTCTGAACATGATTGGCCTGATTTTCATGGTCAAGCAGGTCAAGGAGCTTCAGGACGAGTACTACAATACCCCCGGTTCATACTATCTCGCGGACATGGCTGCAAAAGAGGCCAGAAAGACTGGAAAGAATTGATCTCTATCCGATTTTCGATACACGTGAAGCTCCGTCGCGGGAACGCGGCGGAGCTTTTACAAGAGAGGAGTCAAAATGAAGATCCGAACTGATATGATCTTTTTGAACGGAAAGGTCTACACGCTGGAGGCAGAGGGTGTATGCCGGGAGGCGTTCGCCGTGAAAGACGGACGTTTTGAATTCGTTGGAACGACGGATGAGGTTCTGGCCCGTTATGAAGCGGATGAAATCATTGATCTGCAGGGAAAGCCCGTGTTCCCCGGCATGGGCGACTCTCATCTGCATTTTTACGCTTTCTGCCAGACCTTCACCAACGTGAATCTGGAGACGGCCAGATCTAAAAAAGAAGCGCTCGCCATGCTGGCGGCCAAAGCCGCCGAAACGCCGGAGGGCGAATGGATCAAGGGCTCAAACTTTGACCAGACCAAATGGAACGACTGTGAAGACGAGCTGCCTACCCGCAAGGATCTGGACAAGGCCAGTGACAAGCACCCCATCGTAATAAAACGCGTATGCCTGCATACCGCAGTTGCAAATACAAGGGCGCTGGAAAAAGCCGGTATCGGAA
>JAZRWU010000340.1:0-4319 GCA_045599885.1 Bacteroidales bacterium
TACCGTCAGAGCGATAATCAGCGGGAACTTATTGGATTTTTTCATTTTTTCGGTTGATGCGATTATACATAATCGGTACGATGAAACCATTGAGCAAGGTGGAACTGATCAGACCGCCCAGAATGACTTTGGCCAAAGGACTCTGAATCTCATTGCCGGGCAGGTCGCCACCAAGCGCCAGCGGAAGCAGGGCGAGCGCCGATGTGAAGGCGGTCATCAGAATCGGATTGAGACGGTCGAGCGAACCTTGAATGACGGCTTCGGTAAGTGATTGACCTTGAGAACGCAACGTGTTGTAGCGGTCCACCAGCAGCATTCCGTTGCGGGTGGCGATGCCGAACAGCGAGATGAAGCCGATGATGGCCGGAATGCTGAGCATACCGTCTGTCAGATAGATGATGATGACACCGCCTATCAGAGCCAGCGGAAGGTTGAGCAGGACCGTCAAGGTCTGATCCACCCGTTTGAACTGACCGAAAAGCAGCATGAAAATCAACAGAATGGAGAAAATGGACACGATGGCGATGGTCTTGGATGCCCTTTCCTCGCTCTCGAACTGACCGCCGTATTCGATATGGCAGTCGGCCGGCAGCGTGACGTGTTCGGCTATCTCCTCCCGGATTTCCCGGACGGCTTCTGAAAGTCCGATACCGTTGACATTGCAGGAAACGACCAGTTTACGGGAAACATTCTCGCGGTTGATGGTGTTGGGACCCACCGAGGAACGGACATCGGCCACGTAGCTTAACGGAATCTTGCTGCCGTCTGCCGCATCGATAAGCAGGTCCTCGAGCATGGCCATCGAACGGTTGCCTTCATCGGGCACCTTGAGAGTCAGGTCGAAAGCACGGTTGCCTTCATACACTTGCGAGACGGTCTTGCCTTCGAGCATCACTTCGATACATTCGGCGAATTCGGGCAGACTGATGCCGTAGCGCGCCAACATGTCACGTCGGGGTACGATGTTGAGTTCCGGACGTTCCACCTGCTGCTCCACGTTGATGTCGCTGAGGCCGGGAATTTCCTGAATGGCCTGTTTGATCTGGTTGCCGCAGCGGTACATGCCGGCCAGATCATTGCCGAAGACTTTGATGGCGATATTGGCCTGAGTGCCGGAAAGCATGGCGTCGATACGGTGGGCGATCGGTCCGCCGATTTCGATGTTGACACCGGGAAGAACCGAGAGCCTATGGCTGATATCGGCCCGTAAGGCGGCTCTGGAGCGTTTGTTGAGCACGTAGGGACATTCCAGCTCGGAAGTGTTGACACCGAAACTGTGTTCATCGAGCTCGGCACGTCCGGTTTTGCGTCCGACGGTCTGGATTTCAGGTATTTCGAGAATCAGTTCTTCGGCCATCCGTCCTATGGCATCCGATTCCTCCATGGAAATGCCGGGCAGAGAACTGATGGCAATGGTGAACGAGCCTTCATTGAATGACGGCAGGAAACTGCGTCCCAACGAACAGAACATCAGAATACTGACAATCAGGACCACCCCTGTACAGGAGAGGATGGCGGTTTTGTGTCTGAAGGCACCTTGAAGCGCTTTCTCATAGAATCGGAGCAGATGACGGACCAGCCAGGTGTCGTGCTTGTCTTTTCCCTTGTCTTCTTTACCAAGAAGGAAGGACGACAGGACGGGTGTCAGGGTCAATGCCACCAGTGTCGAAGCGAACAAAGCTATGACGAAGGTGATTCCCAGCGGTTTAAGCATACGGCCTTCCATACCGGAGAGGAAAAACAAAGGCAGGAACGAGGCTACGATGATCAGGGTGGAATTGAGCATCGGCATACGGACCTCGCGCGATGCCTGATAGACGGTTTCAATCAGGCTCTTGCGCTCTCCTTCCGGCAAGGTGCGGTTTTCGCGTATCCGTTTATAGACATTCTCGACATCCACAATGGAGTCGTCCACCAGAGAACCGATGGCGATAGCCAGACCGCCAAGACTCATGGTGTTGACTGTCAGACCGAAAGCTTTGGCGCATACCAAAGTGACCAGAATCGAGACAGGAATGCTGGCCAGCGAAATGGCGGTCGTGCGCCAGTTCATCAGGAAGAAAAACAGGATGATGATGACGAAAATGGCTCCTTCGTAGAGCGATTTCAGCACATTGTGAATCGAATTCTCAATGAAATGCGATTGTTTGAAGATTTCCGTGTTGATATGCACGTCGGCCGGCAGGTTGCTCTGAATATCGTCCAATGCCTGCTCTATCTGTTCCGTCAATTTCAACGTGCTGACATTGGGCTGTTTGGTGATGGTCAGCAGCACGGCGCTTTCCCCGTCGTTGGAGGCACAGCCGATTCTCGGGGTTTTGGAGGCGATGCGGACATCGGCGACATCGCCCAGCAGAATGGGAATCTGATTCTCGGATTGACGGACCACGGCTTTCTCGATATCGGAAGGATCGTTGGTGGAGACGACACCGCGCACGATATATTCGTTGCCGTACTCGTACAACGTGCCTCCAGCGGTATTCTGGTTCATTCCCTCGACGCTCGCCAGCATTTCATCGAGTGTGACCTGACGGGCTTTCATACGGACGGGGTCCATACAAATCTGATATTCTTTGATTTCACCACCGGTCACGGCGACCTGGGCCACACCACCGGTGGAAAGCAGACGGGGACGGATAGTCCAATCGGCCAAGGTGCGGAGTTCCTGCAAAGAGGTGGTGTCGGCTGTGAGACCGACTATCATCAACTCACCCAAAATGGACGATTGAGGTCCCAGCGTGGGCTGTCCGGCCTTTTCGGGCAGTTCCTCACCGGTGACGGCGATTTTCTCACTGACAATCTGACGGGCGCGGTAAATATCGGTGCCCCAGTCGAATTCCACATAGACAATAGAAAATCCGTTGCTCGATGAACTGCGGACACGACGGACGGAAGTCGCACCGTTGATGGCTGTTTCGATGGGAAAAGTCACGAGGCGCTCCACTTCTTCGGCGGCCATGCCTTCGGCTTCGGTCATCACGACCACGGTGGGTGCGTTGAGGTCGGGAAACACATCGACTTCCATCGTGGCGGCGGTATAAAGACCGGCCAGCACGAGCAGCACGGAAATCAGCAGGACAACCAGACGGTTGTCAAGCGAAAAACGTATGATACGGTCAAGCATGATAGAGTCTGTTTGGATAATCAATGATTGTGCGTATGACCGGCGGGAACGGAAGATACGGAAGCCAATTTCACCTGCATGGCGCCTTTGACCACCACTTCATCGCCTTCGTTGAGGCCTTGGACGATTTCGACAGAGCGCAGGTCGCGCACGCCGGGCACGACGGCTTTTTTCATAAAGCAGTCTTCGTCGAGACGTACAAAAACGCTGTATGAGCCCTGTTCTTCGATAAGTGCCGAAATAGGGATGTTGAGCGTTTCCTGTTCGGAGGGGCTGAGCAGCAATGCTTCGACATATTGTCCGGAAAGCACGTCGGAACGGTTGTCAAACTCGAAAATGACGGGCAGATAACCGTCCTGCGAGCTGCGTGACCAGCTGATGAGACGGCCACCCATCTCGCTGAGGCGGAAGTTCTGTCCGCTGGAGGTGCGGATGTCGGCATCCTGAACCCCTGGCAATTGGCCGGCGTATTTGGCTGAAACATCGAGCCGGAGCTGAAGATGTCTGTCGGTGCTGACTGTGGCCAGAGTCTGTCCGGTCACCACATAGTCGCCTTCGTTGACGTCAATGCTGGTCAGGTAACCTTCGAGCGGGCTGACAATGCCGATGGCTCCACTCTTGGACTGGCGTGATTTCAAAGCATCATATTCGCTTTTGGCCTGAATATAAGTCAGACGGCTTTGCTCAAAGTGACTGTTGGTGACGATTTGCTGAAGCAAGAGGGCTGAGTCGCGCAGATATTCCTCGCGGGCGGCCTCGTAATTGGCTTTGATGACGGCCACACGGTCGGCCTGCACCAGCGACTGAACGTTGATGCTGCCCAATGTGCTGTTTTTGCCGACGGCGGTTCCGATTTGGAAACGGCTGTTGAAGGAAACGATGCCGTCGGCCGGTGCGGTGACACGGCTTTCGCTGCCTCGGGCAGCCAGAATGCGTCCTGTGGCGGGCAGCACGCTGGCGAAAGCGCTTTTTCGTACGGGTTCGCTCTCAATACCAAGAGCTTCCTGACGTGCTTCGCTGATCTGAATCTCATCGGGATTCTTCTTGGCCTCTTCCGCTTCGTGATGGTGGCCTTCATGTCCGTGAGCCTCTTCCGCTTCATGATGATGGCCTTCGTGCTCATGATCATGAGCATCTTCTCCCTCGTGAGCCTCCATCGCTTCGTGATCGTGATTGTGCTCCTGATGGGCAGGAT
>JAZRWU010000341.1:0-1995 GCA_045599885.1 Bacteroidales bacterium
AACAACTCATTGTCGCGCCGGGTATATCGGATATCCGTAAATACTTGAGCGAGCGTTTCTTTTCCATTGATTTCGACATAATGCCGATTGGCCGGAAGCTGTTCCTTTGCAGCAAACAGACGGTCGATGTCGGCAGGGGTATAATCGTGATAGGTCTCGCCATGGACAATCGCATCGAGAGGCAGCCGTTCGCTGGGTTCGGGCTTCTCGGCAGGCCAGCCCAACGTCACCGTGGCGATAGGGAACACCAAAGGAGGCAAGTGCAGTACGTCCACAATCTGGCCGGCGGTGTAAGTGGTGGTGCCGAGATAGCAGATTCCCAGTCCGGCTTCTTCGGCGGCCACACAAAACGTCTGCGCCGCGATAACCGCATCGACGGAAGCGTAGGCCAGCGATTGGATATTGTCAAATCCAGGAGAGGCCTTGCGTTGGAGGCACCATTGGGAATAGCGGTGCAGATCGGCGCAGAAAGTCAGGACGACGGGAGCGGCCATCTGCGGCTGATTGAAATGACAGGGAGCCAAAGCCTGCTTCGTAGCGGCTTCCCGGCTGACAATCACACTATAAAGCTGCATATTGCCCGTGTTTGACGAGCGGGAAGCGGCTTCGAGCAGCGCCTCAAGCAAGGCGGGATCCACTTCTTTATCGAGATAACGCCTCACCGTGGCCCGGTTTCTTAAAGATTCCATCCTTATTAAAGACAAAATAAAATTCATACAAAGATAATTTATTTCACTCTCTTCCACAAACACACAATCGGGACAATTACACTGTTTCCGTCCATACATTCATCCTCGGTTTTCCGTTTTGGAAAACTTTCTGCATCCAGACGGATTTCATATTTTTATTTATCATACTGATTATCTGTTATTTATAAATATTAACAAATGTGAAAACGGAAAACTTTCAGATAATAGCGGAATAGTTAAAATTTCAATTTAGTAAATATTTAATACGAAAAATTTGTGCGATATTGAAATAATCCATAATATTGCAGCGCAAAGAAACTTACTGTCAACTCTATTTTTCCGCAATGGAACTGAAACATTTTTCCAAAGAAGAAATCCTCGAGGCCACCTTGGATTATTTTCAGGGAGATGAGCTCGCAACTAAAGTCTGGATGAACAAGTACGCGCTCAAAGACTCTTTCGGAAATATCTACGAAAAGACCCCGGCGGATATGCATTGGCGTCTGGCCAACGAAATCGCCCGCATCGAAGCCCGCTACAACAACCCGATGACGGCGCAACAACTGTTCGATCTGTTCGACCATTTCCGCTACCTGATTCCTCAAGGCAGCCCGATGACCGGAATCGGCAACAACTTCCAAATCGCCTCCCTGTCCAACTGCTTCGTCATCGGTGAGGAACTTGAGCAGTCCGACTCATACGGGGCCATCATCAAGACCGACGAGGAACAGATTCAGCTGATGAAACGTCGCGGAGGCGTAGGTCACGACCTTTCGGGCATCCGTCCCAAAGGCTCACCCGTCAAGAACGCGGCACTCACCTCGACCGGCATCGTTCCTTTTATGGAGCGTTACTCCAACAGCACCAAAGAAGTGGCTCAGGACGGCCGCCGCGGCGCCTTGATGCTTTCCATCTCAATCAAGCATCCCGATGCCGAGGATTTCATCGATGCCAAAATGCAGCAGGGTAAAATCACCAGCGCCAATGTTTCGGTCCGCGTGGATGACGCTTTCATGCAGGCGGCTGTCAACGGCACCACCTACACCCAGCAATACCCCATCTACGGCGACGACCCTCAAGTCCGCAAGGACATCGACGCCAAGGCTCTTTGGGAGAAAATCATCCACAATGCCTGGCAGTCGGCCGAACCCGGCGTGCTGTTTTGGGACACCATTCAGCGCGAGTCCCTGCCCGACTGCTATGCCGACAAAGGTTTCCGCACTATTTCAACCAATCCCTGCGGCGAGATTCCGCTCTGTCCCTACGACAGCTGCCGTCTGCTCGCGCTCAACCTTTTCTCTTACTT
>JAZRWU010000342.1:0-3706 GCA_045599885.1 Bacteroidales bacterium
CCCTTGAGAGAGTCTGACAGGGATTTGAGAGCGCGGTTGGCTTCACTCTTGACTGCGTTGGATTTCTTGGAGTTGTCGAACAGGCTGTCGACGGCTTCCTGCAGCATGCGTTTCTCGTTGCGGAGAATCACTTCGGGAGCCTTGATTTCAATCAGTTTCTTCAGACGGTTGTTGCGGATGATGACACGACGGTAGAGGTCGTTGACATCGGTCGTGGCGAAACGGCCGCCATCCAGCGGTACCAGAGGACGCAATTCCGGCGGAATGACGGGAATCACGTTCATGATCATCCATTCCGGACGGTTGATGTTCTTGGCCGAACGGAAGGATTCCACTACCTGAAGGCGTTTCAAAGCCTCATTCTTACGTTGTACGGAACTTTCTTTGTTGGCACGGTCGCGCAGTTCGTATGCCAGTTCATCCAAATCGATGCGGGCCAGCATATCCTGAATGGCCTCAGCTCCCATCTTGGCGATGAACTTGTTGGGATCATCGTCGGGAAGCAGCTGATTCTCACGGGGAAGCTTCTCAAGCAATTCGAGATATTCCTCTTCGAGCAGCAGGTCGTCGGCTTGAACGCTACCCTCACCTTCTCCTCCGAGAATACCCGGTTGAATCACGATGTAACGTTCATAATAGATGACGGCATTGAGCTTCTTGGTCGGCAGCCCCAGCAGATAACCGATTTTGTTGGGGAGTGAGCGGAAATACCAGATGTGGGCGACAGGAACCACCAGCTGGATGTGTCCCATACGTTCACGACGGACTTTCTTCTCGGTCACTTCCACACCGCAACGGTCACAGACAATGCCTTTATAACGGATGCGTTTGTATTTTCCCCAATGGCATTCGTAGTCCTTTATCGGGGCGAAAATGCGTTCGCAGAACAACCCGTCGCGCTCCGGTTTATACGTACGGTAATTGATGGTTTCCGGTTTGAGTACCTCACCTTTCGACATCGAAAGAATTTCTTCAGGCGATGCGAGGCCGATGGAGATTCTCGTAAAATTACCGTTCGTTTTGATATCTTTCTTAAAAGCCATATTGAATAATGTCGTTTGTCGTTGATTAATCCCAATGAATACTTAAGCCCAAACCTCTGAGTTCGTGTACCAGAACGTTCAAGGATTCCGGAATACCGGCCGGTGGCATCGGATCGCCTTTGACGATGGCCTCGAAAGCTTTGCTTCTTCCGGTCACATCATCCGACTTGATCGTCAGGATTTCCTGCAGAACGTGAGCGGCGCCGAAGGCTTCGAGGGCCCAGACCTCCATTTCACCGAAGCGCTGGCCACCGAACTGAGCTTTACCGCCCAAAGGTTGTTGTGTAATCAAAGAGTACGGACCGATACTGCGGGCGTGCATCTTGTCATCGACCATATGGCCGAGTTTCAACATATAGATGACACCGACCGTGGCTTTCTGGTCGAAAGGTTCACCCGTACCGCCATCGTAGAGCTGCGTCTTGCCGTATCGGGGCAGACCGGCCTTGTCCGTCCAGGATTCGAGGTCCTCCAAGGTGGCACCGTCGAAAATCGGAGTGGCGAATTTCACACCGAGCTCACGACCGGCCCAACCGAGAACCGTCTCGAAAATCTGGCCGAGGTTCATACGCGAAGGCACACCCAGTGGGTTCAGGACGATATCCACCGGAGTACCGTCGGCCAGGAAAGGCATATCCTCCTGACGCACGATACGCGAGACGATACCCTTGTTTCCGTGACGGCCGGCCATCTTGTCACCCACGCGGATCTTACGCTTCTTGGCGATATAGATTTTGGCCATTTGGATGATACCCGAAGGCAGTTCGTCACCGATGGTGAGATTGAACTTGGCACGCTTCGTAGCGGCATCCAATTCTTTGACTTTCTTGAGATAATTGAGGACCAGGGCACGGATCATATCGTTGCGGTGGGCATCGGTCGTCCAACGGCTGAGCTGAACCGTCGCATAATCGATCTGGCTCAGAATCTGCTGATTGAACTTGACTCCCTTGGGAACGATTTCCTCATCCAGGTTGTCTTTGACACCTTGTGAGATCTTGCCGTTGGTCAAAGTAAGGAGCTTCTGAAGCAGAATGCTGCGGAGTTCTTCCACTTTGGCTTCAAATTCCTCATCGTACTTGGGCAGCAGCGCCTTGTCGGCCAGATGACCTTTGCGGGTCTTCATGGCTTTGGAATACAACTGCTTGCCGATAACGACACCATAAAGAGAAGGATTGGCCTTGAGAGAAGCGTCCTTGACGTCTCCGGCCTTGTCGCCGAAGATGGCACGCAGAAGTTTCTCCTCCGGCGAAGGATCGGATTCGCCTTTAGGCGTGATCTTACCGATCAGAATGTCACCGGGAAGCACGTGGGCACCGACGCGGATGATACCGTTCTCATCCAGATCCTTGGTGGCGTCTTCACTGACATTGGGGATGTCGGCGGTCAATTCTTCCAGGCCGCGTTTGGTTTCGCGGACTTCCAAGGTATATTCATCTACGTGGACAGAAGTGAAGATATCCTCACGGACCATACGCTCGTTGAGCACGATGGCATCCTCGTAGTTATATCCCTTCCAAGGCATGAAGGCGACTTTCAGGTTACGTCCGAGAGCCAATTCTCCGTTCTCGGTGGCGAAACCTTCGGTCATCAACTGACCTTCGACCACGCGCTGACCTGTCCGGACAATAGGACGGAGGTCGATGGTGGTACTCTGGTTGGTCTTCTGCCATTTGGTGATATGATAAACTTTGACAGCGTCCTCGAAGCTGACAAATTCCTCATCCTCAGTACGGTCATAACGCACTTTGATGATGTCGGCATCGACGTATTCAACCACACCGCTGCCTTCGGCCATAATCTGGGTACGCGAATCGCGGATGATCTGACCTTCCAGTCCGGTACCTACGATAGGAGCCTCGGGACGGAGCAAGGGAACTGCCTGACGCATCATGTTCGAACCCATCAAGGCACGGTTGGCATCGTCGTGTTCCAGGAAAGGAATCAAAGAAGCGGCGATAGAGGCAATCTGTGAAGGCGAGACATCCATCAGGTTGACCTCAGAAGGTTCAACGACGGGGAAATCAGCCTCCAAACGGGCCTTGACACGGTCGCGGACAAAGGAGCCGTCGGAATTGAGCGGAGCGTTGCCCTGTGCGACCACGCTGTTCTCCTCTTCTTCCGCTGTCATATATTGGACTTTGTCGAGAACCACCTTGCCGTCTTCTACGATACGGTAGGGAGTCTCGATGAAGCCGAGATCATTGATCTTGGCATAAACACAAAGTGACGAAATCAGACCGATATTGGGACCTTCAGGGGTCTCGATCGGGCAAAGACGGCCATAATGCGTGTAGTGTACGTCACGGACTTCGAAGCCGGCACGTTCGCGCGACAGACCGCCAGGACCCAGGGCCGACAGACGGCGCTTGTGAGTCATTTCGGCCAGAGGATTGGTCTGATCCATGAACTGCGACAGAGCGTTCGTTCCGAAGAATGAATTGATTACTGACGAAATCGTCTTGGCGTTGATCAGGTCGATAGGATAGAACACTTCGTTGTCGCGGACGTTCAAACGGTCGCGGATGGTACGGGCCATACGGGCCAGACCGATACCGAATTGGGTGTCCAACTGCTCACCGACGGTACGGACACGACGGTTGCTCAAGTGGACGATATCATCGACATCGGCATTGGAGTTGACCAGCTCAATCAGGTAGGAG
>JAZRWU010000343.1:0-3650 GCA_045599885.1 Bacteroidales bacterium
GTGAGCGAAAGGATGGCTCAAATCCGGCCAAAAGACCATCAAAGCAGCGGAATAATAGTGTCATAAAAATATTTTTGAAAGAATTCAAAACAGGTTCTTATATTGCTCATTATTATTGTTCTGATGCGACAGACTGCTTGCGGAAAGGCTCATAGACCTGACCGCCGCCATCGTAACCGCAATTCTTGAAGAATTCCACATAGGTCAGACGCAAAGGATGGACGATGGAACTGATGATGCAGAGGAAGAGGTTCAGACCATGGCCGAACAGCAGGATGAAAGCCGTCGGGAGCCAACCAATCCAAGCCGGAAGAGCGCCGCCGGCCGTGAATGCCAGTTCATTGAAGACGCTGCCCAGGATACCGCCGGCCAAACCCAAAGCGAACAGACGGATGTACGAAAGCACATCGCCCAACAGACCGCTGACCATGTTGTAGGTTCCCCACAATCCCGAACCGAACTGAAGCAAGGGGTTCTTGCCCGGCGAATTGTAGAAGAAGATGAACAGGGCGCAGAGAGCCGCCAGACCCCAAATCACATAGGTAGTGACAGGTGTCATCGCCGTCTTGGAGAGTTTGAAAACCAGCAGCACAATCATATCCAACAGGAACACCAGCCAACCCAAATCGCTCAAGGCATATTTGAAACCGCGCTCCACGGTAATGCGGACCACTTTGAAGCCCATGGCGAAGAGAATCTGGAAGACACCGATGCAGATGGCGAAGACCATCATCGGGTCGTAACCGAAGGGCTGGTAATTGTTGGAATTGACAAACAGATGCTTGACGTTGGCCAACCAGGGCCAGGTCAATGTATCGAGCGAGACGCCAAACACCATACCGGTGAGCAATCCGACCAGAATCGTGGAAAGTCCCAGCCACTGTCCCATCGTCGCATACATTTTGAGCGAAGGGATTTTCTTCTTGGCAATGGTACAGGCCAGAAAGACCAAGAGGCCATAACCGCCGTCTCCGAGACAAAGTCCGAAGAACAAGGTGAAGAAAGGCGCAAAAGCCGCCGTCGGATCGAGTTCCACATAACTCGGCAGGGAATACAGTTTCGTCAAAGGCTCGAAGAGTTTGGCAAAACGGTTGTTCTTGAGTTTGATGGGCACTTGGGCCGTGTCTTCGGGATGTCTTTCCGACTGATAATACGCATCGGTGTTTTTGAGAATCTCCAGAAGATCGGCTTCTTTATCCTCGGGCACATAACCTTCGAGCAGTCTCACTTTATCGTCGGCCGCGGATTCGGTTCCGCATAGCACTCGGGCGAAGGTGTAATCGTCCTTGACTTTCAAATCGGCCGCCTGGAGAGTCTGGATATATTTCAATGCCATATCCTTCAAATCCTGCTCCAAATCTTCGTTCTGCTGGAAGAGCCTGTCCGATTCGGCTTGAAGGTCGGCAAGACGCCTGGACGGAACCCGCACGCGGTCGGCGGGGATTTCAGGAGCCTGATCTCCGGTCGAGAAAGTCACGAAATAAAGCTGTCCGGCCTTTTCTCCGATGATGGAAGCATGATATTGCGCTTCCCAATCAGTTTGGAACACACTGGGCGGGCAGGAGAAAAAATCCGTCCGACAACCGGCCTGGCGGAGTTTTTCGAGACACTGGGGATCGTAATCCCCCCATATTTCAGCGTTTTCGGTTTCCTTCTGCAAAGTTTGGAGAGAAAGCTGCAATTCAGTATGCGACTGTATCAGCGATTCGGCCTTGGCTAGCAGGGCTTTGCCGTCAGCACAACTGTCAACGGCCGCAGGACGTTCCTCACTGCCGAGATAGCGTTGCAATTCACGCACGGCCCCGTTGATCCGTTTGCTTTCCTCCATGCGGAGACGGAGTTCCTCATTATCGGCCAAAGAGGCAGTATTCTTTTCAACCACATGAAGCACTCCCACACTGCGAAGCTGTTCCAAAAAAGCCTCGTAGGAACGGTGATACACCACGAAGTTGTATTTAATCATCGGTACGATCATAGCGTATCCTCCTCTTCTTTTTGAGCAGCCTGACGCGTCTTGACGATTTTCTGCGAGGATTTCGAAAGATTCTCCTCGTCTTCCATATAGCGTTTGATTTTCCGGATGGCGTCCTGATATCCTGGAATCTGCACCTTTTCGAAGAGGTTCACCTTTTGGGTGATTTTCTTGCGGGCATATTCCAGCAATCCGAGCTTGTGGACACAGAAATCGTGTTCAATGCCGATTCGGGCCATCTGCTTGAGCATTTCGATGCCGTCGGCATACCACTTCGGAGCGTCAAACATATTATAGGGTTTCAAATCGAACAGGACCTCATCCAATTGGGGCAGACTGACACCGGCGATTTTCCGTGTCGAAAGCACCACGTCGCGGACGCGGATGAGCGAGCCGTCAAACTCGTTCCAAAGCGCATGCATACCCTCGTAGCGCTGGATTTCGCTTTCGAGACGGCGGGCGAGTTCTTTTTCCTCGTCCTTGGCACGCTTCACCTCAAGCCGCAGCGCACTCTCCTTGTTCTTGATGGTCGGAAGCGAGCGTTCACGTATCTTGAGCTGCTTTTCCAAGCCCTGCAACGACGTTTTGTTGTATTGAAACGAGATAGCCATCAGTTCTTGGGAAAATATTTATCAACCAATTGCTGTTTGATGTTCAATTCTTCCACCTTGAAGTTGCGGGCCATGATCTGCCAGGTCTTGTCGAGCATCTCGGTAGTGTCGATATTGACATCCACAGAAAGAATCTGAGCCGAATATTCCTTGGCGAAAGCCAGCGTACGCTCATCGTAATCACTCAAATCGAAACCGTTTTCGAGTTTGGTCTTGGCGTTGGCGGCATCGGAGAACAGACGGACGGCGGCATTCATCACCTGCGGATGGTCCTCACGGGTCTTCTTGCCGATAACCAGCTGTTTCAGACGGGAAAGGCTGCGGAAAGGATCGACGATGACCTTGCCCACATCCGTATCGCGGCGCAGGAACAACTGGCCTTCGGTGATATAGCCGGTATTATCGGGAATGGCATGCGTGATGTCACCCCCCGAAAGTGTCGTGACGGCGATGATTGTAATGGAACCGCCGGCCTCGAACTGTACGGCCTTTTCGTAAATCTTGGCCAGATCCGAATAAAGGGAACCCGGCATAGAGTCTTTCGAAGGAATCTGGTCCATACGGTTGGAGACAATCGAAAGAGCATCGGCATACAAAGTCATATCGGTCAGCAGGACCAGCACTTTCTCGTTTTTCTCCACGGCGAAATACTCAGCCGTCGTCAGAGCCATATCGGGAATCAGCAGACGCTCCACCGGCGGGTTTTCCGTTGTATTGACGAAGCAGACGATGTGGTCGAGCACGCCGGCGTTGCTGAATATGTTCTTGAAATACAGATAATCGTCGTTGGTCAGACCCATACCGCCCAAAATGATTTTGTCGGCCTTGGCACGCAGGGCCACATTGGCCATCACCTGATTGAAGGGCTGGTCGGGATCGGCGAAGAAAGGGATCTCCTGACCCGACACCAGCGTGTTGTTGAGGTCGATGCCGGCGATACCCGTGGCAATCAGTTCGGAAGGCTGCATACGGCGTACCGGATTGACCGAAGGGCCGCCGATTTCCACTTCCTTGCCTTCAGGGACAGGGCCTCCGTCGATAGGCTCTCCGAAAGCGTTGAAGAAACG
>JAZRWU010000344.1:0-3494 GCA_045599885.1 Bacteroidales bacterium
CGGAATACAATCATCAACTCTATAAAATCCTTTTTTCGAAATTCACATCCAAATGAAAAAGATAGTCATCGTAGCCGGAGGCGATTCCTCCGAATATGTCGTATCGCTCAAAAGCGCCCGTGGTCTGTATTCCTTTATCGACCATCAGAAATATCAGGTGTGGGTAGCCGTTCTGCACGGCAAGGACTGGTATGTGCTGCCCGACGGACCCGATTCCGAACGGCACATCGCCATCGACCGCAACGATTTCAGTTTTACCGACGGCGGACAGAAAACCCTTTTCGACTTTGCCTGGATCACCATCCACGGCACTCCGGGCGAGAACGGTATGCTGCAAGGATATTTCGACCTCATCGGCCTGCCCTACAGCTGCTGTGACACGCTTTCGGCGGCGCTCACTTTCAACAAATACGTCTGCAACCACTATCTCAACCGCTTCGACATCAAGACGGCCCGCTCGGTGCTGCTCCGTCCCGGCGACCCGGTCAACTGCGAGCGCATCCTCAACAAATGCGGACTGCCCTGCTTCGTCAAATCCAACGTCGGCGGTTCCAGCTTCGGGACCACCAAAGTCAAGGAAGCCTCGCAACTGGAAGCCGCCATTGAACTGGCTTTCCGCGAAGGTCCGGAAGTCATCATCGAATCGTTCCTGCAAGGCACCGAAGTTACCAACGGCTACTACAAAACCGCCCAAAGGGAAGTGCGTCTTCCCGTCACGGAGGTGGTCAGCGCCAACGAGTTTTTCGACTACGATGCCAAATACAACGGGCAGGTGCAGGAAATCACACCGGCCCGCATTGACGACAAGGTCCGTGACCGTATTCAGGACATGACGGCTATGGCTTACTCGCTGATTGGCTGCAAGGGCATCATCCGAGCCGACTACATCATCTGCGCCGACGACATCTATCTGCTCGAAATCAACACGACCCCCGGAATGACTGCCACCAGTTTCATTCCGCAACAAGTGGCCGCCGCCCAAATGACCATGGGCGAGGTGATGGATGAAATCATCTGCGACACCTTGGGGCTTTGATGGTCTTTTGACTTGCTTTGGTTCCTTATAATTCCTAAATGTTGCCCATGGCTGTTATTGAGAATCTCAATTTTGACGACATCCGCTGCTATCAGGCCGAAGATTTCGAAAAGGTGCATTCCCGTTTCATCTCCGATCCGGCCCTATGGGAAGTCGCCTCAAAACTGCCTTTCGAAGGAAAGGATTATTTGGCAAATGCCTGTCATTCAGCCTCCAGCCTGAGGGAATTCCATCGGGGATTCGTCATTCCATTGCTATCCGCCCTAGCCGACAACAGCGTGGATAAACTTGAATATCATGGATTTGAAGACATGGACCCACACAAGGGCTATCTGTTCATATCCAACCATCGCGATATCGTGATGGACACCACACTGCTCAACGTGCTGCTGGCCAGACAGTCACTCCCCCCTTCACAGACCGCCATCGGAGACAACCTGCTGGCCTATCCCTGGATCCAGGACCTGGTCCGGCTCAGCAAATGTTTCATCGTGAAGCGGGGGCTCTCCGGACGGGAACAGATGGAGGCATCCATCCAATTGAGCGCCTACATCCGCCAGAGCATCGTCATTGACCACGATCCGGTCTGGCTGGCCCAGCGCGAAGGCCGCGCCAAAGACAGCGATGACCGGACCCAGCCAAGTGTATTGAAAATGTTAAATCTGTCCGGCGACAGTAACGTTATACAAAATCTTTCATCTTTGAATTTGGTTCCGTTGAGCATCACCTACGAGTATGATCCCTGCGACTACCTGAAAGCCAAGGAAATGCAGCTCAAACGCGACATTGAGGGTTTTCACAAAAGTCAGGAGGACGACCTGCTCAACATGCGCACCGGGATCATGGGTTTCAAAGGACGCGTGTTCTATTCCGCTGATTTTCACGCCGCCGAGGAGCTCAGACAACTGGATGCGGCTATGCCGAGAAAAGAAATCTTTGAACAAGTGGCCAGTCTGCTTGACCGGAAAATCCATCTCGGCTACCATCTGTATCCAAACCAATACATCGCCGCTGACCTTCTGGAGGGCGGCCATCAATCTGAGGAGGATTACACTATGGATGAAAGACAGAGATTTACCGACTACATCGAAAGGCAGCTCAACAAAATCGACCTGCCCGAATCGGTCAAGGACAGAAGTTTTCTCCGGAAAAAGCTTCTGGAAATGTATGCCAACCCGGTCAAGAACAAAAGGTTGGCTTCCGCACAATGACAATCGGTTTCTATATGGATACTATTTTCACCCAAGCCGCCCATTCGCTCAGACAGCTGTTTCGGAATATCTGTTATTCGGGAGCGGCGGCTGTTCTCTGTCTGGCCGGAACCGCCTGCAGCAAAGACTGGGCCAACGATTTGAGCATTTATGAGGACGATCCGCTCCGGGAACTGTCCCTTTGCGTCGCCTACAAGGACAACGGAACCGGATTCCACCTTCTTCTCGACAACGGCAATATTCTCATCCCCCAAAAGGGACAATCGTTCAACATCCATGACGGCGGACGCTACAAAGTCCATTATGCCATCCGAAGCTACAATCGGGACAATATCACCGCCCATATTTTCGAACTTTTTCCTATAGACCTGATTCCCTGCGTGAAAGAGACACCTTCCGGAGAGGGGAAAGCGGATCCGGTGAGCATTGAACGTATCTGGAGTGCCGGCGGATATCTGAACCTCAGTTTCGTCTGCCATTGCGAAAGCGCGACCAATCAGGGACATCAGCTCCACTATGTATTGACGGAACTTCCGGACAAAAGCATCGCTTTGTCTTTAGAGCATCAATGTCTCCAAGCGGGAGAGAAAGCCTGCAGCCACACCTTGTCCACGCCCTTGGATTCCATTTTCAAAGATATGGAAATCAATCATTTGAAAGTGTACGCCCACGAGATTTCCAACAACAACGAAGTCATCAACGCCTACACTGTCTTCTGACTGGGAAAGAAGAGGCACCCGGACACAGCGAACCCCCTGCCGCAGACTGGCAGCAAGGGGTTCGCTTTATGAAAACAGGTCTGAGAAGTCCTATTTCTCTGAAATGCAACGGATGGTATCGGAAGCGATCATCCATTCCTCGTCGGTAGGGACCACGATTACTTTGACCTTGGAATCGGGTTTGGAGATAAGAGCCTCCACTCCATGAATTTCATTGTTGACGTCTTTGTCGAAAGAGATGCCCATATATTCCATGTCCTCGCAGATGGCCTCCCGGGCGATAGACTGATTCTCGCCGACGCCGCCGGTGAACACAATCACATCCACCCCGCCCAATGCTGCGGCAAACGCACCAATGTATTTCTTGACGCGATAGTGATACATATCCATCGTCAGTTTGGCACGCTCATTGCCCGAGCGGGCGGCGACAGTCAGTTCACGCATATCGGACGACACACCCGACACACCCAGAATACCGCTTTTCTTATTAAGCACATTATTCATCTGCTCGGCGGTCATACCTTCTTT
>JAZRWU010000345.1:0-1232 GCA_045599885.1 Bacteroidales bacterium
ACATAGTAGTCGTAGTCCGCCTGACGGAGCAAAGCCCTGAGTTCCTCTATTTTCCGACGTGCATCCTCCATAGGTCAATCATAGAAATTCCACGAGATTCCAGCCTTAAAAGAAGACGGATTGAGCGGATAATGAGGAACATAGAAATAATTCGGATCCACGAACCAGCGGCTGGCGTGAGTGTACATGATGAAAAAGCGGGCCCGTTTGAGGTGCAGGTTGGCGTAGGCGTTCATGAAGGGATAATTGCCCAATTCCAGCTGCTCCTGCGTGTGATACAGGCCCAAGGCCGGATTGTAGGCCGGAGCGTGGTATTTGGTGAAATAGCGGCAATCAACGCCGATCTGAGTGGTCATGACCTTCGACAGCAGCGCCTTGATGTAAAAATTGCCGTATGCGGAGATTTTCGGCAGCGGCAGGACCTCCCCGTTGCTGGTCAGCTGGCCGGCCACATCGAAATCGAAATTGAACACGCTGGCCGACAGATGCTGTTTCCAACGGGCATACAGCACCTGCAGCTGAGCATCGTATTGGGTCGGCTTCGCATCGTTGCCGAAATAGATATAGTTGCTGATGTTCTCCACTCCGGCGGATATTTCCGTTCCCCAGTCGGGCAGACTCAAAGCACCGCCGAGACGGATGCGGTAGATATTGGAGAACTCATTGTCCCAAGCGAAATGATTCGAGAAATAATGGCGGAGCAGATAGTCAGGTGTCTCATTCTTGAGCAAAGCCGCCGCCGAAAGTCCCACCTCATGATGGAAGAGCCGGAAATGCGTCTTCAAATCGCCGTTGATATCGAAATCACCAATCTGCCCTATCATACACAATTTGGCATCGACATTGAACTGGATGACCGAGTCCTGCACCGACGCCAGCCTTCCGCCCAGCCAGATGAGATTCTCGTTGTGGTAATCCATGAAGCGGAAAGGATTGAGCGCCTGCACACTGTCGGCTTTCGAAATATCGGTGGCGATGGTGGCGTAACGGCGGTATTCGTGCTGGGCATAGGCCGTCAGACCGAATTTTGCCCAAGAATAGAAGCCTTCGCGCAGACTGAGTCCCAGCACATTGGTGACGGTGGTCAGCGCGGAAGTGTCGGCTGTTCCGGTCCCGGCGATGTTGGCCACGTTGTCGAAATACGAGATGGCGTTGGCGGGCGCGTCGAAATTGCGTCGGCCGTGGTCGAGCCTGAAAGTGTGGATCAGACCCGTCACCGGAACAAAGACCTC
>JAZRWU010000346.1:0-3086 GCA_045599885.1 Bacteroidales bacterium
TGAGGAAAGCATCCTGTCGGCTTCGCTGCCGATGGAAAAGAATTTACGTTGAACCAATTGAAAAAGAAAAGATAATGAAAACTGAATGGAAGGCGTTTTTTAGAAAACCGGTAATCAAACCATTGATTGCCTTATTGTTGATGGTTTTGGTGATGACTTTCCTTTCGGACCGCTTCGCCACTTCCGACAATCTCTTTAATGTCCTTAGGCAAGTTTCGGTCAACCTCTGTATCTCGGTCGGCATGACGATGGTGATTCTGACGGGCGGTATTGACCTGTCGGTAGGCTCCATTCTGGCACTGTGCGGTGCCTTGGCCGCCGGTCTCACCCACAACGGCCTCGCCATACCGGGTATGGACTTGTTTGTGGGCTTTACCTTTTTCGGAGGTGTCGTAGCAGCGCTGCTGGTCGGTGCGATTCTCGGTGCCTTCAACGGTTGGATGGTGACCCGCTTCAAAGTGCCTCCTTTTGTGGCCACGTTGGGTATGATGACCATCGCCCGTGGTCTGACGATGTTATATACCAACGGTTTTCCGATAACCGGCCTGGGCAGCAGTTTCCAGTATTTAGGAACCGCCTGGCTTCTGGGCGTGCCGGTGCCTGTCTGGGTGGCCTTTGTTCTGATAGTCGCATTCTCTCTGTATATGAGCCGTTCACGGACAGGACGCTATATCTATGCCATTGGTGGTAACGAAAAGGCCAGCCGTCTGTCGGGTATCCGCGTGAACAAGGTTTTGCTTTGGGTATATACGATGGCCGGCGTGTTGGCGGCAGTCGCCGGATTGTTGGTGACTGCCCGATTGGACTCGGCTCAGCCGAATGCCGGCAACGGTTATGAATTGGATTCCATTGCGGCAGTCGTGATCGGCGGTACTTCATTGAACGGTGGAAAAGGTTCCATTGTCGGAACGGTTATCGGTGCCTTGATTATCGGCGTTCTCAACAATGGTCTGGTGCTTCTGAATGTTTCTCCCTTTTGGCAGCAGGTCATCAAGGGCTTTGTCATTCTGGGAGCCGTCATCATAGACAAATATAATTCCAAGCAGAACGGATGAGTCGGACAGTTTAGAACCTGTTTTGAATTCTTTCAAAAATATTTTGATGACTCGATTATTCCGCTGCTTTGATGGTCTTTTGGCCGGTTTCGGGCCATTTTTTCGCTCACTCCCTATCAAATCATCGGGAAATCATTTCAAAACAGGTTCATAATCGTGATTTTTGAGACAATATGAGAATCCGAATAAGCCTCTTTTTTCTTTGGGTGATATTGTTGTTTCCTGTCGGCAGGTTGAACGCCGGGAATGTGCAGGATTCAGTTTTGTTGAATGCTTCCGAAGTGGCAGACCTTCTGGTTGAAGAAGCCTGTCGTCATTTGGGTGCCCCCTATATTTACGGAGCGGAGGGGCCGCGTTCTTTTGATTGTTCTGGCTTGACGCAATACGTTTATCGCAAGATGGGATATTCTTTGCCCCGCACCTCATCCGAACAGGCCATTTATGGTAAAAGAGTGGAGGGACATCTGTATGAATTGCAGAAAGGTGATTTGCTTTTCTTCTCCCGAGCCCTCAATAGTAATTCCGTCCGTCATGTGGGAATTTTCATTGAAACCGACAGCACGGGGCATGACGGTGTTTTCATTCATGCCTCGCGTCATGGAGTGGTGCTGTCTAAACTGAGTGAAGCCTATTATAAGAACCGTTTCCTTTCCGCTTGCCGGATTCTGCCCGATTTCGTCTGTGCCGTCGCATCGACGGATTCGACGGATTCGGACATGCCGTCGGCAGTGAGGGTGGAGAACCCTATGGATACGCTTGATTTGTCACCGTCCGACCGTCGTATCATTTTGCTGGCCGATGGAACCTGGCTGTTGGGTGACAGTACGGGCGTATATCGTACTTCGACCGATGAGGGCCTTATTACTCTGATGAACAACGGGCACTGGAAATATACCGAACCCTCGGTCATCAAGGTGCCTTCAGCCGTCAGGACAAGCCGTCAGGAGGCAGGCACGCAGGCTGCTTCACCGCAAACGGTTCAGGCCAATCCGGTTCAGGCGCCCGCAGCCGGAGATGAAACTCCTGAATATTACACGATTCAGAAGGGCGATTCTTTGTCGAAAATCGCCAGCCGTCAGCATACGACCGTGGCCGCTTTGTGCCGCCTGAACGGCATTACCGAGAACAGTATTATCCGCTACGGATATAAGTTACGCATCCGATAATCCTTTTGGAGACAGCATTGATTTTCGGATTCTGACACTCTCCAGATGGGCGGCCGATACCGAAATGAGACAGTATGCTACGGTCTGTATGAGGGGTAGCACGCACATTTTGAATTTATGTAAATGTTTGCATAAGTACAATATGCGCGTGCTACCCCAAGTTCTTCCAGAAGAAGACCGGAATGACGCCGGCAGCGTACAGGTCTGTTTAAGCCTTTAGCCGACGGGCAGCCGCTTTTCTCCAGCTCCCGAATCGAGGCTTCATTCCATACGTCGGATATGTCATACCGACAGTTCGAAAAGAGGGCGGCGCTACTTTGTTACAGTGCTTTCATCCAGAATTGGAAGTCGTAATCGTGGTAGGTCAGGCGGTATTCGGGACGAGGCCATGCACTCCAGGAATTGACACAACCCAAACCCATTTGGACTTTGTCTATACAGATATTGGTGTAAGGGACCGGCTCAACCGTCGCACCGTGATTCTGCTGCTTCTGATCTCCGTCATCGAGTGACTCAATGGCATAATGAAGCGCAGACATGGAGAAGGTTTCCGGGGCGCAGAATAATATCCCTAGTCCGGTTTGCGGATTGTATTGTTTCCACCAGCGGATATCGGTTTTGTTGCCTGTCTCCTGAGGACGGACATAAGGGTAATATTGCCCGCTGACACTTTGTTGATAGATACCCAGATCGGCACATCCTTTTCGGTCCGCATAATTCTCCATAGGACCACGGCCATAGTACTCTATGTTTTCCATAAATGGAGGCAACTGCATCTGCATTCCGAAGCGGAAGAAACCCGGCATACGGCTTCCGGAAGTTTCCAGTTTTTCCTCCACCTTGATTTCATTGGCTTCGGTGATGG
>JAZRWU010000347.1:0-4782 GCA_045599885.1 Bacteroidales bacterium
GACGGATAGCGGGCTATTCGAAGAGGAAAAGGGGAAAAAGACGCCGGGAAGACAGGAAAAGCGCATCGAAATGAGTTTGAATAGCTTAATAATATTTTCATTGGAAGAAATTTAAACAGATTCTTAGAACCTGTTTTGAAATGATTTCCGCATAATACTGTTTATATGAAAACCCTCCGTTATCTGGCGTATTGTCTGGCAGCGGCGTTCTGCCTGAGTTTTGCCCCCGACAAGAATGAGATTATCACCATTTATACCATCGGCGATTCCACGATGGCCAATAAACCTTTGGAAAAGAACAATCTGGAAAGAGGTTGGGGACAAGCGTTGGGAGCTTATTTCGACAGCCGATACGTTCAGGTGAGCAATCATGCGCTCAATGGACGCAGCAGTTTGAGTTTCAGGAATGAAGGCCATTGGCAACCGGTGTTGGACAATTTGAGGAAAGGCGATTATGTCTTCATTCAGTTCGGTCACAACGACGAGAAACCCAAAGCCGACCGTCATACCGATCCGGGCACGACCTTCAATGACCAATTGAAGCAATACATCAATGAAACCCGTTCCAAGGGGGCTGTCCCGGTGCTTTTCACGCCGATTGTCCGCCGAAAATTCGGAGAGGACGGTCATCTGATACCTACGCACGGAGATTATCCTCAGGCGGTACGTGATGTGGCTGCTGAAATGAACGTCGTTCTGATAGACCATAATCTCTCGAGTAAAGCCGCCATCGATGCTATGGGGCCGGAGGATTCCAAAGCCTGGTTCATGTGGTTTGACAAGGATACCAATCTGGCTGCCCCCGAAGGCAAGCAGGACGATACGCATTTGCGTTATCAAGGTGCCAAAAATATCGCCTATCTGGCATTGAATGAGATAGAACAGAAGATTCCCGCATTGGCTCCTTTCATCCGCCGTTACGATTTCGTGGTGGCCAAGGACGGTTCGGGCGATTTCTTTACGGTTCAGGAAGCCATTGATGCGATTCCCGATTTCCGTAAGAATCAAAGGACCCGTATCTATATCCGAAATGGGGTGTATCGGGAGAAACTGATTCTTCCTGAGAGCAAGATAAACGTCAGTTTCATTGGTGAGGATATGGAAAAAACAGTTCTCTGCTATGACGATTACGCACAGAAAAAGAATCTTTTCGGGGAAGAAAAAGGGACATCCGGTTCGGCATCCTTTTACATTTATGGTCACGATTTCCATGCCTTCAATCTGACGTTTGAGAATACCGCCGGCCCCGTCGGACAGGCAGTGGCGGCTTTTGTCAGCGGTGACCGCGCTGTTTTCCGGCATTGCCGTTTTCTGGGAAATCAGGATACGCTCTATACCTATGGAAAGCAAAGCCGTCAATATTATCATGACTGCTATATTGAGGGTACAGTCGATTTCATCTTCGGTTCTTCAACGGCCTTCTTTGATGAATGTGAGATTCACGCCAAAAGGGCAGGCGGTTATTTGACCGCGGCCTCTACACCGCAACACATTCAATATGGCTATGTGTTTGACCATTGTCGTTTGACGGCAGACAACGAAGTACATTCTGTCGCACTTGGAAGGCCATGGCGTCCGTATGCGCAAACGGTGTATCTGTATTGTCAAATGGACGGTTTTATTGCCCCTACAGGCTGGAATAACTGGGGGAATCCGGCGAATGAGCAAACTGCATTTTATGGAGAATCCCATTCGCACGGAAAAGGCGCTCAAATGTCCCAAAGAGTGGCCTGGGCGCGAAAAATCAATCCCAAGGATTATAGTGTCGAAAAGGTATTGTCAGACCCCGAACGTCCGGAGTGGTGGAAAGCGGAAGATTAAGAAGATATTCCAACAGCCAACACGCCCACCGGAGCGAGATTTCGGGAATTGTTTTGAGCAGATTTTCAATATGAGCGAAGGAACATAGCGGGCTATGTGACATCCCTTATCGTTCCGTATGAATCGTTGACAGCCAACACGCCCACCGGAGCGAGATTTCGGGAATTGTTTTGAGCAGATTTTCAATATGAGCGAAGGAGCATAGCGGGCTATGTGACTGAGCGAATATTGGAAATATGCCAAAACAAACCCGAAATCAGTATAGGTGAATGCCAATCCCTTCCATCCCCCTCAAATACGAATCCATCATTCCGCTGATAATCTGGATCTTGAAAGGAATTTGGGAAATCCCTTTGGAATCGTTGGCACCTTCGGGCCGTCCGTAAATCTCTATAGGAAGATGAGCATATTCATCATAGAGACTGTCGCGTTCGCTCTGCACGTAGTCGTAAATGGCAGTCCTGTCGATTTGGCAAATACTCTGATCGATATAATAACTTGATCCCCATCCTTTCCCTCTCCAACGGTGACGCGAATCGACCAGACAGATATCCACGGTGTCCGATTGGGCAGAGGCGCCGATGGATGTTTTTACGATGAGGTTAAGATTCTCGTAGGGATAGAGAGTGTTGTGACGGAGACAGACCGCCAGATGCAGGGCACCGGGATTGACAATCTGTTCAGAACTGATGGAAAGACTGTCGTCGAAGAATATGGTATCCTGTTTGGCCCAGGTCTGCTTGGGAAGCAGCTGATAGTGGTGATATTCCCCGGGAAGCCGGATACAGCCGGAGAGTACAGTCAGCAGTCCGGCCAGGAGGAGACTGCCGATGGTCTTTCCGGTGACGGTGGATAGAAAGTTCATGGGGACTCAGGATTGTGCGGTCTCGTTGTGGTTGGCTGGAGTATGGTCGGAATTCTTTCTCCGTCCATCGGGTTGAGGATTGCCGTTATTCCGTTTTCCTTCCGGCCGCTGCGCATTGGAGTTGTCCTCACGTTTCTCTGGTCGCGGATGGCCGTTATTCCGCTTCCCATCATGCCGTGTGGCGTTGGGATTATTCTGTCCTTCCCGTTTTCCCTCGTGACGGGGGCTGTTGGGCTGGCCGTTCCGTTTCCCTTCGGGACGGGGGGCGTTGGAATTCTGACCTTTCCCTTCAGAACGCTGACCATTGGGATTTCCATCCCGTTTGCCTTCCGCCCGACGGTCTCCATCTTTGCTGTGGTTATGCTTTTTGCCGGATTTTCCTCCGTGCCGTGGTTTGTCGAAACGGGTGTAGTCATCGTTGCCCAACACATCCCCGAAAGCACTGACAACCGGTTCATTGTTGGATGAGTCACTGAGGCTTTCCACTTTGACACCCTGTTTGTTGAGGGCGATGATGCGCAAAGCTCTCTCCACGGGTATGGTCTCCAGGTTGGCCATGGTGTCCTTGGAAGTGGAGTAGGTGATGAGGTGCTTGAGAATGTCGTTCTTGACAGGATAGTAACTGGCTTCTTTGGTCTCGAGCACAATATCCTTGGCCGGGAAATCTTTTTGGGCCTCCACATACATATCGGTCTCGTAATTGATGCAGCATTTCAGTTTGGCACATTGGCCGGCCAATTTCTGCGGATTGAGACTGAGGTCCTGATAGCGGGCCGCCGTAGTCGAGACGGAAACGAAATTGGTCATCCACGAAGAGCAGCACATCTCACGGCCGCAGGGACCGATGCCGCCGATGCGTCCCGCTTCCTGACGGGCGCCGATCTGCTTCATCTCAATACGGATATGGAAAGTGTCGGCCAGCACTTTGATCAGTTCCCGGAAATCCACTCTGCCGTCAGCGATGTAGTAGAAAATCGCCTTGTTGCCGTCTCCCTGATATTCCACATCGCCGATTTTCATTTCCAGATGAAGATCTTCGGCAATTTTGCGGGAACGCAGCATCGTGTCGTGCTCCTTGGCCTTGGCTTCTTCGAATTTCTCCAAATCGGCCGGCCGTGCCTTGCGGTAAACTCGTTTGACTTCCTGATCGAAACGGTAGCGGGTCTTCTTCATCTGCTTGAGAACCAGATAACCCGTCATCGTGACCGTGCCGATGTCGTGACCGGGAGAGGCCTCTACAGCCACCACGTCTCCTTTGACCAAAGGCAACTTATTGCTGTTGAGATAGTAACCCTTGCGCGTGTTCTTGAATTGGACTTCGACGAAATCGGTGGCTTGCTGAGCCTCGGGCAGGTCGCAGAGGTAATCGAAAGTGTTGAGTTTTTTCAGCGTGACACCGCTGCTGCCGCGGATGTTCATCAGAAAACCGTTGGTCTGAAGTCTGTATTTCTTTTCCATTGTTTCTATTTGAATAATAATATGGCTTGCAACGCCAGGTCAAAAAAAACCATTCTGGCATTGACATTCTGGGCAATATGATTTTGGGCCAATTCAAACTCCTTCATGAAAGCTTCCACGTTGTTTTCGTGGATGAAAGGAAAAAATCTGGAGGAAAAGGCCTGTTCGGAGTCGTTGAGATAGTTCAGCTGCGGCTCCCGGAGATTCAGGATGAAATTCTCGCGCAGCAGCCGCTGGCTGTATTCCAAGAATTGTTTTTGCGGTTCCCGTCCGGTTTTGGCCATCTCATCCGCCCAGAGCTTCAGGTCGCAAAGGGCTTCCTGCTTCTCGAAGTTCTTGGCGGCCGGGAAGTGGGCGATGGTGTAGGCTCCTCTCATGCAACGTATGAACTGACGCAGCATTTCGGAAGACTCATCTTTGGCCCGGACGCTTTCGCAGGCCCGCGTCCAGCTTCCTTTTGAAAGGCGGGCATAGGTGTCCGCATCCGTTTCCGACAGGGAAGTGTATTGCTGTCGCAGGGCATCGGCCAAAGTCCCGGAGTCTATTCCCGGCACGCGGATATGCTGAGAACGGGAATCTATCGTGCCGAGCACCTGTTCCCGGTTTTCCGTCACCAGAAAGAAAAACGTGTTTTCCGG
>JAZRWU010000348.1:0-2169 GCA_045599885.1 Bacteroidales bacterium
CTTAGCGTTATGGTTTTACTTGCAACTAACTGGGGACATGTCTGGATGGTGACATTAGTCGGTTTCTGTCTGGTGTTCTGTCTTCTCGTCGCGCTGGTCTTCGTCCTGAAACTTTTCGGCGTCATTATGCAGCCGAAAGCCAAAACTGCCAAGATCGAGCCGAAAAAAGAAGCGGTGGCCTCCTTGAAGGAGTCTCCGGCCGGTTCCGAACGTTCCGCCGATGTGACAGCCGCCATTGCGATGGCGTTGCATCTTTATTACAACGGTGTCCACGATGAAGAACCCACTCAAATCACCATCAAAAAGGTAGAGCGCCGTTATTCCCCCTGGAACTCCAAGCTCTATGGAATGAACAATCTTCACAGATAAAATTATGAAAGAATTCAAATTCATCATCGACGGACAAGAATATACGACGTCTGTCAACGAAATAGAGGATAACGTGGCCGAGGTCATCGTGAACGGCACTTCCTATAAGGTCCAGATCGAAAAGGAAGCCAAGAGCGAAGCGGCTCCTGTCCGTCGTCCTCAGGCTGCAGCCGCTGCTCAGGCTGCCAGACCCGCCGGCATCACCACAGTCAAGTCTCCGCTGCCCGGCAGTGTCATCAAGGTGTTGGTCAGCGCTGGCCAGAGCGTGAAGAAAGGCGACGTGCTGCTCTCACTTGAAAGTATGAAAATGGAGAACGCCATTCAGGCCGAAGCCGACGGAACGGTCAATGCCGTATTTGTCACGCCCGGTCAGAATGTGATGCAGGACGACAAGTTGATTGAACTGGCCACCGCCGCCGTGGAGGCTGCTCCCGCTCCTCAACCCAAGGCTGCTCCGGCTCCGAAAGCCGCACCTGCCGCTGCACCGAAAGCCGCACCCAAGGCTGAAGTTCCCACCGGAGGTTTCAAAGTGGTTTCACCGCTGCCCGGCAGTGTCATCAAAGTGCTGGTCAGTGAAGGTCAGAGCATCAAGAAAGGCGATACTCTGCTGACGCTCGAAAGTATGAAAATGGAGAACGCGATTATGGCCGAAAAAGACGGCGTAGTCAGCAAGATCTGCGTCGCTGCCGGTCAGAATGTAATGCAGGACGACTTGCTCGTCGTATTGGGATAACCCGGATTCACTCCTCAAAAAACAAGCATTATGTGGAATGATATTTTGAGTTTTTTCCAAAGCATGGGTTTTCTGAATATGGACTGGAAGCAGGGCCTGATGTTGCTCATCTCGTTTTTCCTGCTCTTTCTGGCCATCAAGAAACAGTATGAACCCCTGCTTCTGCTCCCCATCGCTTTCGGTATGTTGCTTACCAACCTGCCTTCCGCCGGAATGTTTCACAGTGAGCTTTGGACGGCTTTCCTCGATGAAAGCAGCCCTGCCTATCACAGTTATGGAGCCATTCTGAAGGAGGCCGGTCTGTTGGATGTTATGTATATCGGTGTGAAAGCCGGTGTCTATCCCTGTCTGATTTTCATCGGCGTGGGTGCCATGACCGATTTCGGTCCCCTGATTGCCAATCCCAAGAGCCTTCTGCTCGGTGCGGCTGCTCAGCTGGGTATTTTCCTTACTTTCCTGATGGCCAATTCCATCGGTCCGCTGCTTGAGTCTCTCGGTGCCTCGGCCGATGTCATCGCCAATTGGGGTTTCACGGAGGCACAGGCCGGTTCCATCGGTATCATCGGTGGTGCGGACGGTCCTACCTCGATTTTCCTGACATCGCGTCTGGCTCCCGAATTGCTCGGCCCGATTGCGATTGCCGCTTATTCCTATATGGCTCTGGTTCCGGTGATCCAACCGCCGATTATGCGCGCTTTGACCACCAAACAGGAACGTGCCATCAAGATGAAACAGCTCCGCAGCGTCTCGAAAACCGAGAAGATTGTCTTCCCGATTGTCATCACGACCGTGGTCGCTTTGATTCTTCCGGATGCCGCTCCGCTGATCGGCTGTCTGATGCTCGGTAACCTGATGCGCGAATGTGGTGTGGTGGAACGCCTCAACAAGACCGCTCAGAACGAGTTGATGAATATTGTGGTTATTTTCCTGGGTCTTTCGGTCGGTGCTACGGCTACGGCCGCTTCCTTCCTCAACATTCAGACCATCCTCATCCTCGTGATGGGTATTTTGGCTTTCAGCTGCGGTACGGCAGGCGGTGTCCTGTTGGCCAAGTTGATGAATGTGTT
>JAZRWU010000349.1:0-1038 GCA_045599885.1 Bacteroidales bacterium
GCCCGCTATTTTACGCAAAACGATAGACAAAACCGTTCTCAAAAACCGTTCTCAAAAAAACTCGAAACAAATTTAAACAACTTCTAAGATGAAATTAGGCATAATAATGGCGATGGATGTGGAATTCCGGCAGGTGGAAGCCATGCTGGAAGGTCCTGTCAGCCGTATGGGAAAATTGACTACCGGACGTCTGGGTTGTCACGAACTGATTTTGGCCAAGGGCGGAATCGGTAAGGTGAACGCGGCTGTCGCGACGGTGGAGATGATAGCGCTTCATCATCCGGATGCGATTCTCAGCACCGGTGTCGCCGGCGGTATCGATGCATCGCTTCATGTGATGGATGTGGTGGCCTCTCACGAAATCGTTTATCATGATGTGTATTGTGGCGAAGGAAATTCTTTCGGCCAGGTACAAGGTCTGCCGGCCCGTTTCCCGGGAAATCCTGTCTTGTATGAGGCGGCTTTGAAGTTGCCGGGAGTCTATGGCGGCCTTTTGTGCAGCGGCGACCGTTTCATCAATCAGGCTGAAGAGCAGCAAAGCATCAAAAAGGCTTTTCCTGACGGTCTGGCGGTCGATATGGAATCGGCAGCCATCGCGCAGGTCTGCTATCTTGACGGAGTTCCTTTTCTGGCGTTCCGCATTTTGAGTGATACGCCCGGCGCCACCGAAAATCACAGCCAACAGTATCAGGATTTCTGGGGCAGTCTGGCGGAGCATTCGTTCCAAACGCTGAAGACTTTTTTGGAAACTCTACCGGAATCTCTATAAACAGCTTCGAAATAATGAAAAAAATCCCGAGTTTTACGATTGACCATGTACGCTTGCAGCGGGGTGTCTATGTTTCCCGCCGTGATGAAGTGGGTGGAGAAGTGGTGACTACCTTTGATGTCCGGATGAAATTGCCCAATCGTGAGCCTGTCCTCGGCCAAGGAGCCATTCATACGATAGAACATTTGGCCGCCACCTATCTGCGTAATCATCCGCAATGGGGCGAACGCATCGTCTATTGGAAGTCGGAGGCCAAGCGGTCTTAGGAA
>JAZRWU010000350.1:0-4466 GCA_045599885.1 Bacteroidales bacterium
AAACGGCCAGTGGTCGGCTATGAGCGAGGCTTCCTACACCTTACTTCCCAAGCCCGATGCGCTTTCCTCCTTTGTGCAGGCCGATTTGAAAGTGCTGGCGTCCAAGGAGAATCTGCAGATGGAATTGCCTCAGTCGGCCCGCCTGACGCTGCGGATTTTCTCGACCGACGGCCGTCCGGTCCACTTTGCCGCTCCGATACATCTTCCTCAGGGACAGAATGTTGTGAATCTGCCTGAATTGCCGTCGGGTGTGTATCTCTATGAACTTCTGTATTGTCCCGACGGCAGTTCGTCCTTCCGTTCGCTCCGGGGACGTATTGTGTTGTAAATGAAATTATTATAAAAAATTCAGAATATGAGACAGACTAATTATCAGCTTTTTGACTTCCTCGATTTCGACCCGCAACTCAACCGGGGAGAACGCCTGTGGAGGGCTTGCCGTCCGACGGACATTCAGGCCAAAGACGGCGATGTGTATATCACCATACCTTTTCAGCTTCAGCACAATTCCAACGAAATCACCGAAGATCTGTCCGAGCCGCACCGCTCTTATCAGCTGCGTCTCAGGGCCTACGGCGATGCTATCCTGCGTATGTCGGTGGCTTTCGGCGAGGAGGCTGTCCATGAGAGTTCCGAAATGCTCTGCCTGCATCCCGAGTTGAAATGTCAGGCCTTGCATGTGGCCAAAGACGAATTGGGTTGGGACATTCTCGATGAGGCAGGCCGTCGTCGCGCCCGCGTCAGTTTCGAGCAAAAGAAGGAAGAGTGGTGGAGCGATTTGCAGCCGGGACCGGCAGAGACCATCGACCTGCGTTTCTGGCCCGACGGCAAGACTCCGGTACGCAATTCGGCCTACGATATGTTCTCACCCGCCCGTCACGACGCCTTGGCTTTGGCTTACGTCACGGTGGACGGGCTGCCCGACCGAGCCACCTGCTCGTTTGCGGCACAGCCCGAGGAATGTTTCTACGGTACGGGCGAGCGTTTCGCCAAAATGGACCTGTCCGGCCGTACGGTGCAATTGCAGAATCAGGACGGTCAGGGCGTGAACAACCGGCGGGCCTACAAGAGCATTCCGTTCTATCTGTCAAGCGCCGGCTACGGTCTGTTCCTCCATACCACCTATTTTGGCAAGTTCTCGCTGGCCGACCATTCGACCCGTTCGGCCCAGGTGCTGGTCGATGAGCCGATACTCGACCTCTTCCTGATTGGAGGAGACGGCCCTGAGCGCATTCTTTACGGCTACCGTCAGCTGACCGGTTTCCCCTCGATGCCGCCGCTTTGGAGTTTCGGTACCTGGATGAGCCGCATGACCTATTTCGCCGCCGACGAGGTCAATGAAATCTGTGACCGGATGCGTGCCGAACACTATCCTTGCGACGTGATTCATCTCGATACAGGCTGGTTCAAGACCGACTGGCTCTGCGAATGGAAATTCAACGAAGAGCGCTTTCCCGATCCGGAGGCTTTTATCCATCAGCTCAAAGACAAGGGCTATCGCGTGAGTCTCTGGCAGTTGCCTTATATTTCCTACGATGCCGCCCAATACGGGGAAGCCGTCAAAAACCATTATATCAGCCAGAGCTCCAAGAAAATCCAAGGAGCTTCCAATTTCAGCGTGCAGGATTATGCCGGTACCATCGATTTTACCTACGACAAGGCGACCGAATGGTATAAATCGCTGCTCAAATCGCTCTTGGATATGGGTGTGGCTTGTATCAAGACCGATTTCGGCGAGGATATCCACCTCAATGCCGAATACCATTCGATGAAGCCGGAAGCCCTGCACAATCTCTATCCGCTGCTATACCAGAAAGCCGCCTACGAAATCACGCGCGAAGTGACAGGCGAGGGCATCATCTGGGCCCGCTCTTCCTGGGCCGGCAGTCAGCGTTATCCTCTGCATTGGGGCGGCGATTCGGCATCGACTTGGGACGGTCTGGCCGGCAGCCTCAAAGGCGGTCTGCATTTCGGTCTGTCGGGCTTCGGTTTCTGGAGTCACGACGTGCCGGGTTTCCACAGTGTGCCTAATTTCATGAACACCCGGCTCAGTGAGGATGTCTATGTCCGTTGGACGCAGTTCGGCGTGTTCTCGTCGCATCTGCGCTATCATGGCTCGTTCAAGCGCGAACCCTGGCATTATCCCAGTATCGCTCCCATTGTCCGCGACTGGCTGCAATTGCGCTACAAACTGATTCCTTATCTGGTGGAACAGTCCGAGAAGACCACCCGCAGCGGTTATCCCGTTTTGCGCGCTCTCTACCTCATGCATCCGGACGATCTGGTCTGCCGCCATATCGACGACCAGTATTATTTCGGCGACGACTTCCTGGTGGCTCCGGTCATGAACAGCGAAGGTGTCCGCAGCGTCTATCTGCCCGAAGGCCAGTGGGTCAATTTCTTCACCAAAGAAGAATTCACAGGCCCCTGCTGGCTCAAGGATATCCAAGTCCCATTGGAGCAGATGCCGGTATATGTGCGTAAGGGGGCTGAGATTCCCATCTATCCCGAACAGGTCGGATGTACCGACGAGATGGATATGAGCAAAGTTGTCCGTATCAAATTTTAATGTCAGATAATATGAACAGTATTGTGCAACTTTCCACCGCCGACATCGTAGTCTTTGTCGTCTATATCGTCGCCTTGATCGGTATCGCCTGCTGGGCCAGTTTCGGCAAGAACAAAAGTGACAACCTCTTCCTCGCCAACAAGTCTTTGGGCTGGTTTGCCATCGGTCTGACGATGTGGGGAACCAATGTGGGTCCTTCGATGCTGGTCGCCAATGCGAGCAGCGGTTTCGAGGGCGGTCTGGCTGCCGGAAATTTCTCCTGGTACGCTTTCCCTTTCATTCTTCTCCTTGCCTTCGTCTTCGCCCCCCGTTATCTGGGCAATCAGGTCAGCACGTTGCCCGAATATATGGGTAAGCGTTTCGGTCAGAGCACCCGTAATTACATCGCCTGGTACACCATCGCCACGATATTGATTTCATGGTTGGCTCTGACGCTGTTCTGCGGCGGTGTCTTCATGGAGCAGATTCTCAACATTCCGCTTTGGGCCTGTATCGTGATTCTGGTGCTGGTTTCGGCTGCCTTTGCCATTGCCGGCGGTTTGAAAGCCATAGCCTATACCAATGTGTTCCAGATGCTTCTGCTTATCGGCGTGTCAATTCTGCTCGTCGTGATGGGACTTCACAAGCTCGGCGGTTTCGGCGCGGTCATCGAAAAGACTCCGGCCGATTACTGGAATCTCTTCCGTCCGCTTTCCGACCGGGATTTCCCCTGGCTGGCTATTTTGATCGGTTATCCCATCATGGGTGTCTGGTTCTGGTGTACGGATCAGTCGATGGTGCAGTCGGTGCTGGGTGCCAAAGACCTGAAAGAAGGACAGAAAGGTGCCAATTTCTGTGCCTGGCTCAAACTGTTGGACATTCCATTGTTCATCCTGCCGGGTATTCTCTGCTTCTGCCTTCTGCCTGATTTGGGCCAATCGACCGATTCCTATCTTCAACTGGTCAGCCACGTCTTTCCTTCGGGTCTGATGGGCTTGGTCATTGTGGTGATGGTGGCGGCTTTGATCAGTACAATCGGTTCGGCTCTCAATTCGCTCAGCACGGTCTTCACGATGGATATTTATCTCAAGAAATACCGCCCGTATGCCACGGAACGTGAAATCCGTTCCATCGGACGTTGGGTGGTGCTCATCGGCGCCGTTGTGTCGGTTTTCCTGGCCATTGTCATCACCTTCATTCAGGGTCTCAGTTTCTTCAACATCTTCCAGTCGGTATTGAGTTTCATCGCACCGCCTATGACCGCCTCTTTCCTTTTCGCCGCGCTTTGGAAAAAGACATCGGCGCGTGCTGTCAACCTGACTCTGACGGCGGGAACGGTCTTCAGCATCGGCTTGGGAATCCTGTATTATTGCGGTCTGATTTTCAACGGAGTGCATTATCTTTACCTGTCCTGCGCCATTTTCCTGATATTGGCGGCCTTCATCTGGATTTTCTCGCTCCTTGCGAATACCTCATCGGATGAAAGTGTTTCGCAGAACATGGCTCCCGCTCCCATGAAGGTGACGCCGGGGCTGCGCTTCGCCTGGATAGCTCTGGTGCTTTGCATGGTGGCTGTTTATATCATTTTCAACGGACATTGATGATGAAAAAAACTATATTATCCGGATTGCTGGCGATCATGGCCGTATGCTGCTGTCTGCCGGCGGAAGCTCAAGTGCGGGAACGCTATGGACTCAACCGCGGGTGGAAGACATGGCTGATATCGTCCAACAGCGCACAGGCCGTTTTGAACGATACGGCCGTGGTGGACATCCCGCACAATTGGGACGATTATTATGGATACCGTCAGTTGCTGCACGGCAATCTTAACGGCACGGTGGTCTATCGGAAGCGTTTTGATTTTCCCCATGCATTGAAGGAGGATCAGCGGGCCTTTCTCTGTCTAGAAGGAGTAGGC
>JAZRWU010000351.1:0-2775 GCA_045599885.1 Bacteroidales bacterium
CACGCCGGATTCTCTCGTTCTGAAGGGCCGCGACCTGGAGAAAATAGTGCTCAGCCACGCAGTGACCAAGCACATCGAAAGGAAAATCCTGACCTACAAGAACAAGACTGTCATCTTCGCCTAGAAGTCATATCCAAGAGAGAAGTAGACGCCGACATTTTTTTTGACATCGGACCAATGCACATCCAGTGAGATTGGTCCGATTTTCGATGCGTATGTGTATTTCAACGCAGCACCGATAGCGGAATACGAGAAGGAGTCGAAATAAGAGCTGAAATCTTCCGCTGATTCAAAATAGTTCGCAATTCCGGTGACATAGTGCTTTCCAAAGACATTCCACCGCACATCCAATCTGGCTATCGTTGCGTGTTCATAGGGGGTCAGATTAACGCCATTGGCGCCGACGAAAGGCATCTGCTGGTCCAGGAAGCGTCCGGCGACCGACCCTCCAAAAAAGTTGGAGTCCGACATATGCCAGTGCCCGAAGATGGAGCGATGGTATATCTGAGGGATGAGCGTGACAGGACCATCACCCGGTGTGATATAGAATCCAAAGCCCATCATCGCCTCACCATTGGCGGCGGCGCTATTATAGTCATCTTCCGCATAAACGCTGTTTGCCTTGGAATAGAATCTGTACTTGCCTCCAATGTCGAGTTTCACGCCGCGCTTTGCATAATAATGGTTATCACGGGTATCAAGACATAAGTTGCCGAACACTCCCGCATCGATGTTCAGTGAATCTATCTGACCATCAAATTGCGAAACCATCTGCTTGAAGTTCGTCCGTTGAAACTCAAAGCCCAGTTCGGTGTGGATGAAACGGGAGTTGTATTCGGAAGCGTAGAAACGGAAACGATGCCTGTAATCATTGCTGAACGCTTTCGTCTCATAATAGGCACAATTGTAGCTGCTCTTTTTGAAATCATACGACAAATTGAGGTCGAACAGCGACTGGATGCAGCAGCTTCCTTTTACCTCAAAATAAGGATTGTAGGCAAGTTTTGCATATGCTGTCGCCCCAAAACCGGATATGCGATTTTCGTTGATTGACATCTTCAGCCCGAGCATCACCGCCTCTTCCGTGTCTCCGCGGAACCCTATGTCAAATCTGTGCGGCTCTTTGAAAACAAAAGAAAGTTCCAAGCGGCATGTGTCTCCGGCCTCTCGGATGGTGTTGTAGGAAATTTTCTCGAAAAAGCCCGTCCCGAGACATCTGGAAACCATATTGCGGATTTCAGAATGGGCTATTTTCCGTTTCAGAGGAACTCCCCACTTCCTGTAGAGCCAGGACGCGTCCCTTTCGCTCAAGCCATTTGCAGACAAAGAAGAAACCACCAATGAATCCGAGTATGGATTCTCAGCCTTCGGGGCGTTCAGCTTTTTCGCGCGCATTCCTACCGCCGCCTTTATCGCAGCGAACTGCTCCGAATACTTTTCGGCCTCCTTGTAGCCTCGCAATATCAGCGAATCTATGCTTTCCGGGGAGAAACTCATCGTTCCGTAGCCCGACACGTCAGGACGGATATAGACATCGCAAAGTTTTCTGTTCGCCGAATTGTGACCGGATGTTACGATGGCCATCAATTGGCCGAACATCCCGGGCAAAGCGTTGATCTCACGTTTGTCAGCTTTGAATCCTTTCGTCAGTTCAACACCGATAATGATGTCCGCACCCATCTCACGGCAAACGTCCGTCGGGAAATTGTTGACCATTCCACCGTCTACGAGAAGTTTATTCTCATATTCCGTAGGGTTAAAAACGATAGGTATGGCCATCGAAGCCCTCATCGCATAGGCAAGGCGACCGCTTTTCAACACGACTTGAGAGCCGTCAAGCATATTTGTCGTCACGCAGGCAAAGGGGATTGGCAGATTACGGAAATCAATCGAATCCTGATAGCCCAAACAGAGATCATTGAAGAAATTGACGATATGATTGCCATTGATCAGCCCACCGGGAAGGGTCTGAAGCAGACGGGATGTCTGCTCATTGTTCACAAATTCGCCGGATCTGGCGAGAGCAATCTCGTTCTGGTTGACAAGCGGATCTTCGCCATAAATGCGGTCCTTGATGTCCTGATCGCCAAAAGGAATCGAAAGTTGAAAAGAATCGTGACTGAGTTTCGCCTTGTAGGAAGCATCACCCCTGACCACTGAATTGCTCAACAGGAACGACCAGTCGACACCTTTGATGATTCCGTCCATCTCCACCGGAGTGTAGCCGAGTGAATACAGGCCTCCGATAATCGAGCCCATGCTGGTGCCGGCGACGAAATCTATCGGGATACCCATCTCTTCGATGTATTTCAACACACCGATGTGAGCGGCGCCCTTCGCCCCACCGCCGGCCAGAACAAGACCGACCTTTGGGCGTGAAACCTTGACCGAATCCGGACATTCGGCTCTGGACAAAAGCGGCAACATCAGTGCCACCAGAAGCAGAATGGCCAATCGACGCATTAAAGGTTTTTCGTAAATTTCTCGATATCCTCGTCAGAGATGCTGTAGTTGATAAGATTACCGCGGAGGTACTGGTCGTAAGCGCTCATATCCATCAGGCCATGGCCGGTGAGATTGAACAGCAACACCTTTTGTTCGCCGCTTTCCTTGCATTCAAGGGCGCGTCGAATCGTGGCTGCGATGGCGTGGGATGACTCCGGTGCGGGAATGATGCCTTCGGTGCGGGAAAAGAGCGTCGCGGCATCGAAAGCTTCAAGCTGATTGATGTCCATTCCTTCCATCATTCCATCCTTGAGGAGCTGGCTGACGATG
>JAZRWU010000352.1:0-1294 GCA_045599885.1 Bacteroidales bacterium
GCAGAAAGCGGAAGATAAGTCTGAGCATCCGGTAGAGCCGGCTGTGGACAATGCCGTTCAGGATGCACATTCCGAGTCCTTGCGTTCCTCGGCGGAGACCGCTTTGTCCGAAGCCCGCCGTATGGCCGGATTAGGTCCCAAGGAACCGAAAGATGCCCGCCGTCAGGCGCAGCAGCCGCAGCGTTTTCAGCCGGGATCGGCCAATTACAACGCCAATATCAACAATCCCAACAACCCGATGTACAATCCCAACTTCAAGCAGCAACAGCGTCAGGCCCGTATGCAGCAGACTCAGCCGATGCCGCCCAAGGAAGAGGATTTTGATTTTGACGGCATCCTGATGGGTAGCGGCTGTCTCGAAATCATGCCTGAAGGTTATGGATTCCTTCGTTCTTCGGAATACAATTACATCGCCTCTCCCGATGATATATATGTCTCTCAATCCCAGATAAAACTGTTCGGTCTCCGTACAGGCGACATGGTGATGGGACCCATCCGTCCTCCCAAGGAAGGAGAGAAGTATTTCCCCCTGTCCCGGGTTGATAAAATCAACGGCCGCGATCCATCGTTCGTCCGTGACCGTATGTCGTTCGACAACCTGACTCCTTTGTTTCCCGATGAGAAATTCAATCTTTGCGGTCATCCCGAATCTGCCAACACTTCGGTCCGGGTGGTCGATCTGTTCTCGCCGATCGGAAAAGGTCAGCGCGGTCTGATCGTGGCTCAGCCAAAGACCGGTAAAACCGTATTGCTCAAAGATATAGCCAATGCGATCGCTGCCAATCATCCCGAAGTCTATATGATTATCCTGCTGATTGACGAACGTCCCGAGGAAGTGACCGACATGGCCCGCAGCGTCAATGCGGAAGTCGTGGCTTCCACGTTCGACGAACCGGCCGAACATCATGTCAAAATCGCCGGTATCGTTCTGGAAAAGGCCAAGCGCATGGTCGAATGCGGTCACGATGTGGTGATTCTGTTGGATTCCATCACCCGTCTTGCCCGTGCCTACAATACGGTGGCTCCGGCTTCCGGCAAAGTGCTCTCGGGTGGTGTGGATGCCAATGCCCTGCACAAACCCAAGCGTTTCTTCGGTGCTGCGCGCAATATTGAAAACGGTGGCAGTCTGACGATTATCGCCACGGCTTTGACCGAGACGGGTTCCAAGATGGACGATGTCATTTTCGAGGAATTCAAGGGTACCGGCAATATGGAGCTTCAGCTCAACCGCACCCTTTCCAACAAACGCATTTTCCCGGCCGTCGATATCCTGGCATCCAGCACCCGACGCGAC
>JAZRWU010000353.1:0-5977 GCA_045599885.1 Bacteroidales bacterium
CGGACGAGGCATCGCATGAAGGAAATATTGATTTGAAAATCAAGACGATAGAATATCTTGACCGGCGCATTCTCCAAACTGTGCTGGAGGAAGTCTCCACATGGAAAGAAGCGGTGACGATGGCCGTTTTGCCCGACCATCCCACGTATTGCCGCCTGCGTACTCATGTGGCCGCTCCCGTGCCTTTCCTGATCTGGCGCAACGAGGCGGCTTCAGCCGGAATGCCCTGGCAAGCCGATGGAGTAGAGGTATTCGATGAAATGGCGGCTGTGCAAGGTTCCTACGGCCTCTTGAAAAAAGATGAGTTCATCCAAGCTGTTTTCGGACAGCGGTAGATGACATTATCCCAAAACAAATCAAAAACATCCCTATGAAATATTACAGCACCAATCATCAGGCTCCCGATGTCGATTTGAAAACCGCCGTGGTCAAAGGTCTGGCTCCCGACAAGGGTCTGTATATGCCGGAACGTATCAATAAACTTCCCGTCTCCTTTTTTGAGAATATTCAGAATTTGAGTTTTCAGGAAATGTCCTTCCAGGTGGCGCAAGCCTATTTCGGAGAGGACATCCCCGCCGACGACCTGCGCCGCATTGTCTATGATGCCTTGAGCTTCCCGACTCCTTTGGTCAAGGTGAGCGCATCCATATACAGTCTGGAACTTTTCCATGGTCCGACATCGGCATTCAAGGATGTGGGTGCCCGTTTCATGGCCCGGCTGCTCGGGTATTTCAACCGACAGGAGAGCCGCGAGGAAGTCAATGTCCTGGTGGCGACTTCGGGCGATACGGGCAGTGCGGTGGCCAATGGTTTCCTCGGCGTGGAGGGAATCAAGGTTTATGTGCTGTATCCCAAGGGCTTGGTCAGTGAGATTCAGGAAAAGCAATTTACGACCTTGGGCCGCAACATCACAGCCGTGGAAGTGGCCGGTACGTTTGACGATTGCCAGCGTCTGGTCAAAACGGCCTTTTTGGATGCAGACCTCAACGCCCATCTCAAACTGACTTCGGCCAACAGCATCAACGTGGCCCGCTTCCTGCCGCAGTCGTTCTATTATTTCAATGCCTACGCACAATGGAAGCGTCTTGAAATGGAGCGCCTCGGTGTGGATACTCTCCCGGCGGACTATGGCGCCGACCGTTTGGTCTGCTGCGTTCCGAGCGGAAATTTCGGCAACATTACGGCCGGTTTCTTCGCCAAGCGTCTGGGATTGCCCATCAAACGTTTCATCGCCGCCAACAACCGCAACGACATTTTCTATCAATATCTCCAAACCGGAAAGTATTGCCCCAAAGCCTCCGTGGCAACTTTGGCCAATGCGATGGATGTGGGCGATCCGAGCAATTTCGCCCGTGTGATAGACCTGTACGGACATTCGCACGAAGCCATCTGTGCCGAGATTTCGGGAGCCACTTACAACGATGACCAAATCCGCGAAACCTTGGCATCCGTCTATCGTGAACAGCATTATCTGCTTGATCCTCACGGTACTTGCGGCTATCGCGCCTTGAGCGGAGGGTTACAGGACGGAGAAGAGGGCTTCTTCCTCGAAACGGCTCATCCGGCTAAATTCAAACAAACCGTAGAAGCCATCATCGGAGATGAAGTGGAGATTCCGGAACGGCTTCAGGCTTTTCTAGGCGGTACCAAGCAGTCCGTGGAAATGTCTTCCGATTTTGCCGATTTCAAGGATTTCCTCCTGCATCGTTAGATCTTTCCGTTGGAATTCAGGTTCTATTAGTATCCGATGGCGCAGGGCGGATTGCTTTATTACGATATGGGCCCCGGCCGCATCGCTTTTTCCACGGAGCGCGAGGCCGACTTGCCCTTCCCGGTCATACAGGCGCATCAGGTTCACGGTGACCGGATTGCCGTGATCGATCGTCCCGATTTGACGCGGGAGGAGTTGGAAGGCTATGATGCATTGATTACGGCATTGCCCGATTGTGCCATCGGAGTCAGGACTGCCGACTGCATTCCTATTCTGTTGAGTGATGCCCGACGTGGGGTAGTGGCGGCGGTTCATGCCGGCTGGCGTGGAACAGTGGCGGGTATCGTCCGTTCCACACTGTTGAAAATGAACGGATGGTTCGGATGCTCTCCCTCGGATGTCCAAGCGGTGATTGGCCCGGGCATCGGTCCGGAAAGTTTTCAGGTCGGAGAGGAAGTGGTGGAGGCTTTTGCGGAGGCTTCGTTCCCGATGAATCTCATCTGGCATGAGGAAGGACCGAGAATCGCCGGAACGATGCGGGGCGGTTCTCATATTGATTTATGGTTGGCCAACCGTTGGCTGATGGAGCAGGCAGGAGTACCGTCGTCTTCGATTCATACCGCCGGCATCTGTACCTATCAGTCCAACGACCGCTTCTATTCTGCCCGCCGCGAAGGAACGCATTGTCCGCGCATCATCACCGCCATCAAAATGCTTTCTGCGTCTTCTTCCGGGTGATGTTATTGTCTTGCACCCAATCATCGTGAAATCAAAACAGAAAGCCCCAGCCGATGCGACTGGGGCAATCGTTTATCGGATTTGTCCGGGAAGAACAAGCTTTTCTTTCGGAGGAAATCCAGCTTCGAAATCTTCGAATCCGCTTGGGTCATTCATCGCCGCATAGTAGCCTTGAGGAGTATGGTACGTCCCTTCGATGCCTTCCAGGTATCCTGGTTTGAGTTCCTGTCCGAGGAAATAGGGAACTTCACTTTCTCGGGGTTCGGCGTGGTAATGAATACGGAGACTCGATGCTGAAACAAACCCGGTGTGCTTGTAGAAGTCTATGTTGCCTTCCATGAAGACGGCCCCATAGCCAAGTTCTTTCGCTTTTGCCAGAGCGTATCTGAGCAGTGCTGTTCCATATCCCTGCCGTTTGTAGTCCGGGGTTATACTGATAGGCCCGAATGTCAGGATGGGGATTTTCCTTCCGTCATCCGTGATGATATCGGCCTTGGAAAACATCACATGGCCGATGATTTGTCCTTCCGATTCCAAGACAAAATCCAATTCGGGGATGAAATCCGGATGGGCCCGGTAGCAGTGAAGCACGTAATGCTCGGTGCATCCGGGCTGATAGACATTCCAGAATGCCTCTCTGGTGAGAAATTCTACAGTTCTGTAATCTGATTCGCGTTCAAGGCGAATGGTAAAATTTTTATTCATGATTTTTGGATATTGAAAATAACAACTCTCCACGCCTGTAGCGACAGGGTGGACTTAGCAGTTCAAAACATCTTCGCCATGGGCTTGAAGATGTCAGAGAACAATATCCAAACAATTTCTAAGCATCCAATTGTATTACGGATGCAAAGATACAAATCTTCTGTTTGATTTCTATAACGACAACCTGCCATTCGGATTCGGATGAGCTGTCCGGAGTGGAAATCAGTGGCAATGCAATGATGGAGGTTGCTTGGAGAATATAATTCTTGAAAAAATTTAGTACTATGTATTGCAAGGTACTAAAAATATTATATATCTTTGCGTCGCGGAATTAAATGATAAAGCAATGAAAAAAGTAATGGATGTGGAAATCGGTGGACGCGGTTTCGTCTTTGATACCGATGCCTATGAGCGTTTGTCGGAATATCTTGCCGCTTTCCGTCATCGTCTGGACTTGATGTCCTCGGAAAAACAGGACTCCGGCAATGCGGAGGGAATACAGTCGGAAGTGATGGACGAGGTGGAACGTCGGATGGCGGAACTGTTCATGAAAGAAATCGGCTCGTTTCAGCAGACCGTCAGTTTGAATCTGGTGGAGCGTATCATAGCCCAATTGGGTATGCCCGACGGGGATGAGGAAACACCTTATTCCAAAGAAGCGGAAACGGCCGGTCCGTCCACGGAAGGTTCGGACACGTCGGAATCCGCTCAGGGCCGCTCCGTCAAGTCGGATTATGCGTCGTCCAAACCTCTTCATCGTCTGTACCGGGATTACGATAATCGGAAAATCGCCGGCGTATGCAGTGGTTTCGCCGCTTACACCGATTTGGATTTGACCCTGGTCCGGGTGCTGATGCTGGTGATAGGCATTTTTGGTGGTATAGGTCTCTGGATGTATCTCATTGTATGGATTTGCGCCCCCAATGCCTTGACTCCCACACAGAAATGCGAATTGCGGGGCTTGCCGGTCACGGCCGAGAATCTGACCCGTTTTTCTGAAAGTAAGGCGAAAAAATAGTCTGTTTTAATAAGGTGATATGGAAATCAATGTAGAGAACATACGTTCACAGATGCGGAAAAGCGTGCTTGAATACTGCATTTTGAGCATTCTTGACCGGAAAGAATCCTATGCCTCTTCTATTATCGAGGAGTTGAAGCAGGCCAATATGATTGTGGTGGAAGGCACGCTCTATCCTTTGCTGATCCGCCTCAAAAACCAGGGACTGCTTTCGTACCGCTGGGAAGAATCGACGCAGGGACCTCCCCGCAAGTATTACAACATTACCGATTCCGGGCGGGCGCAATTGGTCGAAATGGATGCGTCTTGGAATGATCTGATAGAAACTATAAAACAGTTGAAACAATGAAACCCATTGAAAAAGTGAGCATTGGAGGTTATGCCTTCAGCCTGGACAACGAAGCTTATCAGCGTCTGGATTCTTATCTGACAGAGTTGAAAGGTTTTTACAGCCATCGTGAAGGGGGAGAGGAAATCATGGAAGGCCTTGAGGAGAGAATCGCCGAAAGGCTGTTCAGTTGTGTGACTCCCGACAGTGTCGTCTCTCTGTCGATGATTGATGAGATTCTGGACAAACTGGGCCAACCTATTGTGCTTGAGTCGGAAGCCAATTTTTCCGACACCAAGTCGGAGCGTTCTTCCTACGACCGGCAAGGAGAGGCGGTTTCGGGTAAGTCAAATGCCGCCGAGAAGAAAAAATTGTACCGTTTGAGGGAACATCGGGTTTTTGGAGGCGTCTGTACCGGCCTGTCGGCCTTTTTGGGCGTGGATGTCGTCTGGATTCGCCTGATTTGGTCCGGACTGTTTCTTCTCTGTCTCACCAATTGCGATTTCTTTGAATTCGCTTCGGGAGTCCTGCTGGTTCTGTATTTTCTGATGTGGCTTATTGTCCCCGTGGCCGATACTCCCAAGGAACGTCGTGAGGCTGCCATGGCGGCTGAGGCAGCCCATTCCGATTTCTGGCGGATCATGGGGCGGATTCTGGCGGTCTTTTTCGGCCTGGTAGCCATACTGGTGGCCTTCTCCGGCCTGGCAGTGAATCTGGTGCTCCTTTTCGGATGGAACTATCTGCCTTATGAGTGGTCGATGTATCTTTCGGAAGTCATTCCCTCCGATATGATGCCGCTCCTGACCAACACCTGGAGCCTGATTCTTTTCGGTCTGGTTTTCCTGCTTCCCTTTGTGATTCTGATGTACGAGGGCATCAAGTGGGTGTTCAACCTGCCGTCTCCAGCTTTTCATCCCGGTTTGATTATGACCATAGTCTGGCTGCTTGCCGCTTTGGTCTGTTTTGCCCGCCTGTCGGCCATGGTTTTGCCCGAGTATATCGACTTTCCGGATATTTTCGAGCATGCTTGTGCCATGTTGACATATTGATTTACTTTTAATTTATATTTAAATAATTGATTATGAAAAAAATCGCATTGTTTTTCATCCTGACGGCCATGACGCTGTCCGGTGTCGCGGCTCAAAATGAGAACCGCACTTTCCATCTGAGTGATTTCAACGGTATCGAGGTGGATCATAATTTCAAGACAGAGTTGACACATTCGGACAAATTTTCGGTGTCGGTTTCGGCTCCCTCCGAATATATGCGGTACATCCATTTGAAAGTGGAAGAAGGCATATTGAAAGTGAGCATTGGAGATGTGCCGCGCAAACTCAATTCCAACCGCTCGAAATCGGACTTTATCGTGCGTATCGCCATGCCGGAACTGAATTCCGTCAAATTGTCGGGTGCGGCCCAGCTTCACTCCGAAGATTGCTTCATGCAACCCGAAAGCGAGGTCAAGATAGAGTGTACG